>JASFGF010000403.1:0-3234 GCA_050123915.1 Desulfobacterales bacterium
GGGAATTTATGATGTTGGCGTTATTGATTGGAACATAAGGGATTTCCACGGATATTCGACGTATCGAGGTACCAGTTACAATGCATTTTTAATCGTCGATGAAAAAATTGCGCTCATCGACACCGTGAAGAAGACATATTCGGATCAACTTCTTGACAATATATCAAAAATAATCGATCCGAAAAAGATAGACTATGTGATTAGCAATCATACGGAAATGGACCATTCCGGCGGATTACCGCGGGTGATGCACAAAGTTGGTGAGGAAAAGCCGCTGTATTGTTCAAAAATGGGCGCCAATAATTTGGCCCGACACTTTCCTCAACAGTGGAATTATCATGCGGTTGGCACCGGCGAGGAGTTGAGTCTGGGAAACCGGACCCTGACATTTCTCGAAACCCGAATGGTTCACTGGCCGGACAGCATGTTTACCTACCTGAAGGAAGACAAAATTCTCTTTTCCAGTGACGGTTTCGGACAGCATTATGCAGGGCATGAAAGATTCGATGATCAAATCGGAGACGATATCATGCTTCATGCGAAAAAGTACTATGCTAATATTTTGCTTTTGTATTCGCCGTTGATTCTAAAGCTTTTGGATACGGTTGCCCAGCTGGGCCTTGAAATCGATATGATATGTCCGGATCACGGAATCATATGGAGAAAAGATCCGGGCAAGATTATAAAGGCGTATGCAAAGTGGGCCAAACAGGAGCAAGAGAAAAAAGCGGTTGTGGTCTATGACACCATGTGGCACAGTACTGAAGCCATGGCCGATGAGATTGCAGCGGGAATCGCCGGTGAGGGGGTATCGGTAAGACCGATACATATACGAAGCTCTCATCGCAGTGAGATTATGACGGAAGTCCTCGATGCCGCGGCTGTCGTTGTAGGATCGCCGACACTCAACAACCAGTTGTTTCCCACGGTCAGTGATTTTCTGGTCTATATGAAAGGGCTCAAACCTTTAAACAAAATCGGTGCTGCATTTGGTTCTTACGGGTGGAGCGGTGAAGCGGTCAAGCTGATCAATAAAGAACTCGAAGCCATGAAATTCGACGTCATCGATCCGGGTATCAGAATTCAGTATGTCCCGGAAAAGAAGGGATTAGAGGCCTGTTTTGAACTGGGTCAAAAAGTCGGGAAAGCGATCAACGGGAAACAATGAAAGTACCGGTTGTTGACCTGAGTCGATGCAGTGTGTGCAGCGCTTGTATTGAGGTCTGCCCTGTGGTTTTCAGACTGAATGATGTCGGATATATTGAAATCATCGAAATGACCTCTTATCCGGAGACGGAAGTCAATGAGGCAATAAAATACTGCCCTGAAGATTGTATTTACTGGGAAGAGGAATAGGGTTAATAAAACCAAATCATCGTGAGTTTGATATGAAGAAGATGGCGTTGTTTGTGTTTAATGGTGACCCGATGTGTTTTATTCATGTCCTTTTAAATGCCTTGGATATGAAAGAAAAAGGATATGAAACAAAGATAATAATAGAAGGGGCCGCGACGAAACTTGTACCGGAACTCGCTGAAGAAGACAACCCCTTGAATAAGTTGTGGCAAAAAGCCTTGGATGCAGATCTGGTTGACGGAGTCTGCAAGGCCTGTTCAAACAAGATGGGCACGCTAAAAGCTTCTCAGAATCAGGGATTGACACTTTTGGATGACATGACGGGTCATCCGGGTATGGTTCGCTATCGGGATGACGGTTTCGAGATTATATCGTTTTAATCATATCTGAAGCGAATTTGAAGGCGATTTGTTTCAAAGGACCAATCTATTACATAGGATCTTTAGCGCCCGGAATTTCACGGGACAAGCAAATGGGCACCAGGCAGCTCAAGAAAATACTTTTGGTACTTTTAAAAAATGAAGCATTTGAAAAGAGCCTTGAAGAGATCTGCCTCATGCCGGCTCGAAGGGTCGTCAATCCCCTTTTTTCCTTTTTTTACAATACGGACGAATTGATCAAATGGCGTGCAGTTACGGCAATGGGTGTTGTCGTCGCGCGTCTTGCCCGTGAAGATCTTGAGTCTGCCCGCATCGTCATGCGGCGCCTGATGTGGAATTTAAACGACGAATCCGGAGGAATCGGCTGGGGATCTCCGGAAGCCATGGGGGAAATCATGGCCCGTCATGACAGGCTGGCCAAAGAGTACGCCTGTATCTTGGTATCATACGTTAACGAGGCCGGTAACTTTCTCGAACACGAGATGCTGCAACGGGGAGTGCTATGGGGATTGGGCAGACTTGCCCATTCGCGCCCTGAGCTTGTTCGGGAAGCAGCAGCTTATCTTCCTTTGTTTATGAGATCCAGAGATGCCGTCCATCGTGGACTGGCAGCCTGGGGGGCTGGAGCGATACCTTCGGAGATGACAGAATCCTTACTCAAACATTTAGTTGCCGATGAATCCAGAATAACCATCTTCATCAGCATGAATCTGGTGGAGCGTACCGTGGGTCAACTGGCTGTTGAGGCGCTTTCTAGAACGGTTTCCTGAAAAGTTATCATCATTGATCCGACTTCAAACCATCTCAAAAATGCAGATTAGGTTCAAGGACAAGGCGCGAACCGATGAAAAAGCGGAGCATACATGGGCGTATGTGAGCATTTTGAAGCGGTTCGTTGCAAATTCCGTCATACGGGGCAACGCCGTAATTGAGCGTTAGATGTATTTTTGAGATAGCTTGTATTGAGTTCCGCTGATAAATGCAGCTGATGAATTGTCATGATACCTATTCGCGACACAATAGCTTCCAAAAATTATCCGGTTGTAAACAATACAATTATCGGTATCAACGTTGTCCTTTTTCTGTTTGAGTTGTCCCAAGGGGCCAATTTAGATCGTTTTGTTTATATTTACGGCCTGGTTCCCGCCAGATACTCAATGCCTCAAATTTCATCTTATTTTACCACCGGTCAGCAGCTTTTGTCTTTGTTCTCTTTCATGTTTCTTCACGGCGGTTTCTGGCATCTTCTGGGCAACATGTGGTTTCTTTACATATTCGGTGATAACGTTGAAGATCGTCTTGGGCCTTTTCGGTACCTTGTTTTTTATCTGCTGTGCGGAATTACTTCAGGTCTTTCCCATCTTCTTTTAAATCTTCATTCCAATATGCCTACCATCGGGGCCAGCGGGGCCATTGCGGGTGTCATGGGGGCTTATTTGATTCTTCATCCCCATTCCAAAATATTAACCCTGATTCCCATTATATTTATCCCCTGGTT
>JASFGF010000404.1:0-3225 GCA_050123915.1 Desulfobacterales bacterium
GCCACTTTATAATTCTGGTCCGCCAAGTCGATGGCAGCCTGTAATCCGGCGATACCGCCCCCCACGACAAGGGCATCAAAATTCAATACTTGATTCGATTCCATACATTTCTCCCAATTGTCATTCAATATTCGACATTGGCAATTAAACATCAGATGGTGAAAAGGTCGGCGATTTTGAGAGTTGCAGAACGTCTGATTTTCCCACCTTCTTAACTTCCGTCATTGGTTATTGGTTATTGGTATTTATTGCAAATCCTAAACCGCCACACGGAGTTAAGACGTCTCGATTTTTAAAATTTCAGGAGTTTACCTCTAAGCCACCTCTTGCCCTTCAGGAGGTCCTATTTCCTCAATAAGCGCACTCATGTCATTCACTTCTTTGAGAAACGGCCGATTACAGACCGTGCAGATAGACGTCAGGCGAAGCCTCCGAATATCCAGGTTCTTCTCTTTCATCATTTTGTAAACCCGGTCCAACCGTTTTGCCAAAGCATGATAGGCACCTTCGTAAGGGCACTCTTCACCGCACGACATAATGATGATCCCGCTGATCCCTTTCTTAAAACAGTTCAGATAAAATTGCTCCGGAAAGAGTACAGGTGAACGAACCCTAAGAATGTAAGTGTTGGCGGGATATGTAGAATGCGCTTGTCCCACCGAATTTGCACCAGGATAGGCACAAGTTTCCGTAGCCAGAATCAATATTTTTCTTTCGCCGATACGATTCTTTTGGATAGCCATAATAGATCTGCCTTATACTTGTCCAAAATTAATGATTGATGATTTAAACACAGGTTGAACATATTCATTAATATGAATTCGTCTGCTGAAGAATTCTCTATTTTTTTCTACGGACAAAAATTCTGTCATAACCATCGGCTTCCACATGCCCCAACGACTCATGCCCCACCTTTTTAGCCCAGACCGGAATATCCGCCCGAGTACTCGAATCATTTGAAAGTATCTCAAGAATTCCTCCTACTTTTACTTTTCCGATTCCTTTCTTGGCTTCCAAAAGCGGTCCCGGACAGGCACTGCCTCTTGCATCCACTGTACTTTCAGCTTCAATTACGCTTAAATCAAGTTCAGACATGATTTCCTCCTTTTTATAAGTTTTTAATTTAACCGCCTAAGGCGATCTATTAGTTTTCCTTCTTAAAACAGATACAATAAAAGTTATTGTCTTCTTTTGTATCCACCACAGTGTAATTAATCGTTTGTAGAACCTTAAAAATCTCTTTTCGAGTTTTAGGATCATCTCCCGTCACCTGTAATATCTCTCCAGGTTTCATATCTCTAAAAGCTTGAGTGACTTTTAGAAAAGCAAAGGGTGTAATGGCTTCCCTAAGATCAAATTTATGCATTATTTTCGTTTCCAATCGTTTACTCTCATTTGTTTAATGTTCTTTTTTGCAAAGGGGATGCCAGTTAATGAAACAAACATCAGTTTTCAGATAGACCGGGAAAAGCAAAACGACTAAAAATTTTTAATCTCGAAAGACACGAGAAAAAATATAAGGATTTGTAATTCTTTTGGATCAATCTCGGAAGGCTTATCAACCCGGAACCTTGAACATGAAGCACTCAACCCAGGTTATTCATATTTTTCCTTGAACAATGGATGTTAAATTGTTAATATATGGCCTTAACATATGTTAAGCTTTAACAGGAGAAGTTAACATGTTCGAACAAGAACTGAACGAATACTGGAAAACCGTAGTGGACACCATCCAGGACGGCATCATGATCGTCGATAAAACCGGAACCATTGTTTCGACAAACAAGGGTTTTGAAAATATAACCGGCTATAACCAGGAAGATATCATCGGGAGATCTTGTACCACTTTAAACTGTAATAAATGTGAAGCGGCCAGAGAAAAACGTGGAGACCACTGGTGTTTTTTATTTCGAACCGGTTCTGTAAAAATGAGCAGATGTGCCATTCAAAGGGCTGATGGAAGTTACATCAATGTCTTAAAAAACGCCTCTCTTCTTCACGATAATAACGGGAAGATTATCGGTGCAGTGGAGACACTTACCGATATTTCGGAATTACTGAAAAAAGACACCCAGATAGAAGCTTTCCGCAGGGAACTAAGATCTATGGATGGTTTTCAAGGAATCCTTGGAACTTCGGGTCCCATGCAGCAGGTATTTGACTTAATTAGCAATGCAGCACGATCAGATGCGCCGGTGATTATTTTTGGCGAAAGCGGCACCGGAAAAGAACTTGTCGCTGCAGCCATCCATAATACCGGTGCCAGGAAAAGAAAACCGTACCTCAAAGTAAACTGTGCTGCGCTCAATGAGTCTCTATTGGAAAGCGAGCTGTTCGGCCATGTCAAAGGTGCGTTTACCGGTGCCTTTCAAAACAGGAAAGGACGGTTCGAAGCTGCCCAGGGCGGAGATATATTTTTAGATGAAATCGGTGATTTACCTCTTTCAACTCAGGTCAAGCTCCTGAGGGTTCTTGAAGAAAAGGTCATTGAACGGGTGGGAGACAATCGACCGGTCCATATCGATGTCCGTATTATATCCGGCACCAATCGAAACTTAAAGAAGCTCGTAGAATCAGGTTCGTTCAGAGAAGATTTGTTTTACAGAATCAATGTCATTCCCATCATTATCCCCCCCTTACGGGAGAGACGCAGCGACATCCCCCTTCTGGCAGAATCTTTTTTTCGAAGAATCCGGCTTAAAAATGACAATGGTATCGATGCCATCAGCAATCCGGCCATGGAAGCTTTAATGAACTATTCGTGGCCGGGAAATGTCAGGGAATTAAAAAGCGCTCTGGAATACGGTTTTGTCACCTGTAACGGTTCTGTGATTGAACCTAAACACCTGCCACCGGATGTTTTTTTGAACCACAAAGCAGATCCAATTGATGAACAAACCAGCCACAACCGTGATGAGATTCAGAAAAACCGCTTAATAGACGCCCTTGAACAAACCGGCGGCAATCAAACCAAAGCAGCCCGTCTCCTGGGAATTTCCCGTATCACGGTATGGAACCGAATGAAGAAATACGGGATAAGACCGGTTCGAAAATTCACCGAAGATTCATCTTAAAAACGTGGTACAAAAATTGCTTTTGTTTTTATCGGGGTTTAACTTGGCCTTACCTCCCTTGTTATCTTACCCCCTTGTTTATTGATCGGCCTTGCAAAGTTATCTTTCAGGGCCGATCTTCTGTTAGGGTATTCATCGATCTTCCCCTTTC
>JASFGF010000405.1:0-3223 GCA_050123915.1 Desulfobacterales bacterium
GCAAGGGATAATACCAACTTTTATTGTTTGCTCATTATCCATGAGCTTGTGTATGAGGTTAAGAGATATTCCTTTCGGGCCTTTTTTGCTTCAAGATGATGTTTGCATTCTATTATTTTACTCCATTTAAAACTTACCCCTGCTTTTATCGTTTTACATGCACTTAAAGAAAATATAAAAAAAACAATATCTAAAAGAAATATCACATTTTTTAAAACACGGATGTCCACATGTATACTCCTGTATGATTTTCATGCACGACAATTAAAACGCAAAAATTGAACCAGGCAGATAATAAAGAAAATATGTAATATATAAAAATAGTTAGATCAGGCGTTGAAGTAGTTTGATTAAAATGGTGTGACAAATATCGTCGAATTCCGTGACAAAAATTAGAAATTTTATAATGGCATCTCGATGATTTGGTCACAAAATTTTATTAACGTTTCCGTCAAGTTTTTTTCACGGCGGGTGAGTTCGGAATCGGAAAAGGTATGCCCGTAATAAGCGTTAATGATATGGGTGGAAGTAGTATCTATGATTTTTTTAAAACGTTCAAAATTGCCGGCCTGAAAGTAAAGCGTTACATCATTTACAAATAGGATTTCTCTTTCTTGCCGAGAAAATTTCGAAAAGAGTTTTTCTATAGCGGTTGCATTTTTCTCTGCTAACTTCAGGATGTGGTATGTGTCTTTGCCCGTAAGACGGGGCGCAAGGATGGATGTGGTTAAATAGAGCAAAGGCTCATCCGTCGGCGGCTCCATCTTTCCGCCGATTCCCTGTATATTTCCGGGTGCCAGGTCGAGAATGGCTATCTTTTTTGCATGACCGGCCTTTAAAAAGAGTTTAAGAATATTTAACGTTTGAGACGTCTTACCTGAGTTGACGTCTCCAATGATGATGGTTCGCCGGTTCAAGTAATGATTTATGTTATCCATATTCTCAAACCACAAGCACCAAACCGATAAGGCTGGCGCATGGAACGGCATCTTGTTTGGATTCATGTCCGATGGGAACAACCGTCCATCCGACCCGGCGTGCGATACTGAAAACGTCAAAACCGCACGCTTCCATAGCCGGCCGAGCTTGAAGGGGATGGGAGCAGTTCTGACCATTGAGAACAGAACAGGTGGTATGGGGAAGACACAGGGAACATTCTCCGGCTGCGAATCCCATGGCCAGGGGAAACCCCATGTAAAAAGCACGACCTTCCAGTTTTGCGACAATTTGTTTATGTTTTAATTCAGTGGTCACATGTTTTTTACGCCATTGGTCTCCCACGAAGTCGTCAACCTTGGCATCGAGTTGCAGCAAAATTCCATGACGGAATTCCGAGACAATTCGTGCCGTGACGTCCGGAGTCAAAGGATTATGAGGCGGACACATAATGCTGCTGCCATAAAACTTGCATGCCGGGACAAAGCATTTGGCCCAAGCAGTGGTTCGGATCACCAAGTCTGATGTCGGTATAACCACAGCCCGGTCAGCCCCAAGTTCTTCGGCAAATCGCCTGAGTTCTTTTAGTTTTTCATTGTTGTTCATAGCGGCTTCCTTATAAGGTCGTTACGCGATTTTATTCTATTATCATGACCAAATGCCGGTTTTGGTCAAAATGAAGCGTACGGCCAGTGCTGTAGTAATCAATAGGGCCGCACTACCGAGGAGATTGAGCCACCATCCGTTGCGATGTTCTTTTGCCCAGCTCTTTTGATTGAGAAAGAATAGCAGAATAAATACCACCAGTGGCGTACCGCAGAGCCCGAGAGCCAGCATGACCACCAGCAAGATCAAAAAACTACCCTTTACTAACGGTCCGATAAGGCTAATCAGACACCCCAAAAAAACGACGACTTTGAACCGGGTATCACGAACGCTGATTTCCCATTTCATTTTATCGGCGATGAAATAACCGGCAGCCAGATAGGTTGGCGTGATCGTCGAGAACACCGCAGCCCAGAACCCACCCAGGAAAATCCCATGGGCATAAACGCCCAAAACCGGTTTGAGCGGTCTTGCCAGGTCAAAGGCTGTTCTAACCTCGATGCCATTAGGGTGCAAAACCGCGGCTGCCGCTATGAAAATGGCAACACTGTATATACCGAAGGCGATGAACATGGACAGGAATGTGTCTGTCCAAGCCAGACCGATGTCGTCTGTTCTCCAGTTTCGGGCGTTTACATTATACGTATGCATGGCGATGATAGTAATATGAACGGCACCACCCATAATTCCCGCCATCATTAGTGCTTCTCGTGAACCACCGATAAATGTTGGAATAAGCCCTCTGGTCATTCCGCTCAGATCCGGATTAATCATGATTACGGTGACAATAAAACAGCACACCACAATGGCCACCAGCACTTTGCAGACCCTTTCCACCCAACGGTATCCACCTACGCCAACCAGGAAAAAGATAAGAACCGCGTAAACCAGGGACCACCAGGGTGTGGACACGCCCGTGACAAGACCGGTGGTCCCCACCAGGGCCTTCATCAAAACGGCAGCTGCCAGCCATGTCGCCAAAAGTGCATCGATCATCAAGATCCAGGCCCAAACATTGCCCCAGCTTTCCTCTACCAGAGCAATAATTCCTTTACCACCGATTATTCCAACTTTGGCTGCCATGAATTGAACCACAAAGGCCAAAAGGGCGCTTAAAACCACTACCCATAACAACTGGAATCCGTAATGAGCGCCGGCAATGGATACGCTGGCCATGGTGGCCGGTCCACAGGCGACTGCGCTAATAATCCAAGCCGGTCCCATCTGGCGGAAAAATCGTCGAAAGCCGGACTTTTCGGGATATTTTGAGTGGTTTTCGGAGGGCATATAAAATCCTTTATTTCAGAAAAAATTTGATCATACCTGAAGTAATTATGTTTACGAAAGGTTAAAGCGTTACGAAAAATTCAGATTAACCCTGCCTTGGCATATAAATCAAAAAAGTGATGGGTGGGCCCATGGCCTTTTCCTATGGACAACGCATGTTCGATGGCGCTGGTGATATATGCCTTGGCAAGGGTAACAGCTTCAAAAAAATTTTTACCCAAAGCAATATTGGCGGCAATGGCCGAAGAAAATGTGCAGCCGGTGCCGTGGGTATTTTTTGTTTCCACCCAGCGACTTTGAAGCCTCTTAAATTCCTGGCCGTCGTAGAGAATGTCAGTGGCACGGTCTTCTTCAAGATGGCCCCCTTTGACGACCACCTTTTTTGCCCCGAGCT
>JASFGF010000406.1:0-3220 GCA_050123915.1 Desulfobacterales bacterium
ACTTATAACAAATCGCATCATTTTTTGCGATTGGGAGGTGCCTTTTAGATGATTATCAAGATATCACAAGTTTGATTCCGGACGAAAACCCTCATTTTTTGATAATCCAATTACTGGCACGAAGTCATAATTTTCCACCTTATATTTATGAAATTAGTAGTTTTCAAAAGTGTGAAAATTTTTAATATTATGAAATGAATTTCACAGAATTGGTGAATATTATTCATAATGTTTGGCAATGATAATATTGTCGGACAAGATAACTATCTATGATTATATCAGATATGTCTATTTAAGAAATTTGGCATGGTTTCTGCTTTATATGAAGGAGGAATCAAGACTGGCGTTTAAATAAATATAGACGAAAGTAAGTACCACTCAACTTCAACACCTAAATAAAAAACTGCGTGACGGCTGTAAGCCTCAAATGGTTATACTTAAAAAAGGGAGTTTGAGGTGGCACTTATTTTATGACTTCTCTGCTGTGCGTGCATCTTAATCTTCGGTCAAACATATAATTTATACATAATTTTAGCATGCACCGAAGTTAATAACGGCATTGAGGGAAGTCATCAAAATTGGCAAGGGCTTTGTAGGATGGTTAACCTATCTTCACAACCTTTGCATGGGGCGATCCAAAAGGGTCGCCCTTTTAGCTTTGCGGTAAGATCCCAAGATGCTGTTTAACCGTATAGGCCATATCTTCATCCAGATCTCTTCCATATAAGCATTAAAGGTTATCGATAGGAATTTTATCAAACTTCATTCCCTACTATCTGTTTGAGTAATCTCTGAGTGTTTTAATAACCAAAAGTATCAATGGTGCTGAATGATAAAACAAGTCAAAAATATCTATGGGTTTTTTTAGATTTCCGTTTTTTAACATGATGAGTTTTTCAACAAAATGGGGCATCGGTTTAAAAGGGAGAAGGATCATAATGATCGAAAACACAATGAGTATCGAATAGGGTATTTTGTCAAGAAATGACCACATGAGGTTTCCTTTAAGTCAAACAAACAGAATGTTAGAATTTAAGCTCTGTCATAAATTCTCATCAATCGGCTTAATGCAGTTCGGATCATTATTTTTTACAGAGTTTACGAACGTTGATACTGGGTAATATTCCATATCATGGATTATACTATCTTGCATAGTTATCTCTCCCCTCCCCAGAAACCAAAAAACCTCCCGAAAGAGGAGGTCTGATGATTCCGTTTGCCATTTTGACCTCATGGTTCCCTCAGGGCTGGCATTAGCACCTTTTGGAAGAAAGGTTGCCGGGCAGTCATCGAGCCAGATCTCATCGTGCCACTCTTCATGATTATTATTTATAACCTATCAAACTAATGGTCTTAAGTCAAGGTTATAAAATCTATATTGTATTTTTAGTTTAGCTTTTACCATGTTAATATTTTTACGATCTTCGTCAAATGTTTGACAATAGATGCCACTCCAAATCAATCATGTTCAGATATTAACCTACCGTAATATATGATAAAAACCAAATCAGACATTATGTGGTACATATTATGCATTTGTTGATGAATACCTTGTACCATAAAAAATGAATTTATCCATAACGGCATAGACTATCATAGATTCCAGTTTAGGAAGGTGAAACTATGATGCAAGGACTCATAGCAGGATGGATATTCTTATTATCTATTGCTGCTTTGTGTGCTAACGAGAATCTACATCATGTAATACCTACTGTTTTTGGTGTTTTTTTGGCAGTGGTTGTTTTTACTATACCTATATTGGTACCCATATTACTGTATAATAAGCACAAGAGGGTAAAGACAAAGAAGCAGGTTGAGATCGAGTCGTTTAATGAAAGATATGCAGGGAAGTTACATAAATTAATTGAAGATCCATATCCTGACTATCATTAAATATGTATTATGCATATTAATAAGTAAAAGTTTTAGGGTGGGATGAGATTCCCATGATGGCAGAGACTTTTTAAATCCCAGTTTGGGAGATTAAACCATGAAAAAAGTAATAGTAGCAGTTATAATAATGATCCTTATACCTTTTAGTTTTGCAGGTGCTGAGGATAAGGAAACTGTAGATCCTGTCAAGGTTATGCCTTCAAAAAGATATTTATCATTACCGGTAATGCATGCATATCAAATTTTTAAAGAAAGAATGGCAAAAGAAACCGATGAGGCAAATTTTGTAGATTGCATAAAAGGGGAAAAACGGATTCTTAGTTACAGCAGGATGAATGCAGGAAATAAGGAATCAAATCCTAATCAAGAACATCACAGTAACATTTGGGTTACCATTAAGTGTGGAAGATAAAGGATATGTGGGGTGAGTTTGGAAGATTCTATTCAAATGTTAAAAAAATCCTTCGATCTTATTAAAGATGCTGAGATCAACTCTTCTGGCCATGCAGAGGAGTCTCTTCCTATTGACAGAGTGCATCAAAGTGTAAACCTAAGTCTCAAACTTCTCTGGTGCACCTGCACAATGATGATGCAAAAGGAAAAATAAATTAAATATTTACTGTGTATAACAATGGCACTCAGGGAAGTCTAATTTTGGCAAGGGCCTGTAGGGTTGTCAACCTATCTTCATAACCTTTGCATGGGGCGATTCAGTTGAATCGTTCTTTATCGTTAATCCTCAATCAAATCCGTCTTTTTTTGATTTTTTTTGGATTATACGATATATGGAATTAATAAAAGTTGGCTTCAGGTTGCACTTTTGGCAAGATATTCCAAGTCGAAATTCGATTGTAAAATTTCACCTTTCGGCAATTGAAGGGACAGGCAAACTAATCTTCAAATCTTTGTGGGATTCAGTTAAAAAGTTCAGTAATACAAAAATTCCTCTACCCGACCTCCAAAAATATATCCTAATCACCCTATTTGGACCTCCATTTTGAATTTCGTTTTAATTAAATCCTTATAAAATTTTTGTGTGTCAAAAAAATATCAGTCACTTGTGGCAAATTATAACTAAAATTGAAAATATTCGGATTCTTAGATTTTGGAAAACTTTATAATATGCTGACTTTTAAGCATTTTTATTACGCAAACTGTTCGAGGCATGAAAATTGCCTTTATTTTCTCTTTATAGACAAATTAACTGAATATTTTAAGCCTTTAATATTAGCAAGAAATTTCTCGATACGCTATGCTCAACAACTTGAAATTTATACTTTCTTTCATTTTTCTCTCGTTTAATTTCGCAACAACTGTTTATGCAATT
>JASFGF010000407.1:0-3213 GCA_050123915.1 Desulfobacterales bacterium
CGGTTTGCCGAATGGACCCTCCACATCATATGGTTTACCGTCTTTTTTCTTTCCTGACTGGGACCAGTCCCACCATGTCTGAACCGGTAAAACCTTTGCAATTTCAGGAACATGACACGATTGGCACGCAACCTTGTCCGTGTGGTCATTCATTTTACTGCTTGATTTATGAGGTTTGTCGCTGTGGCAGGATTCACACATAATTTTAGGTTCGAGATCATGTTCAAGAAGGCTGTGACGGGTTTTGGATGCCGGTGTTCCGTAAATCCGTCCAGCGACCCGGTGCGCAATGGTTGTGTGACATCTGGTGCATTCAAAATCCTGGCCGTCATATCCCATATGAACATCCAATTGTCTGTTGGGATTAATTAAAGAGGGATCAAGATCGCCATGCTTGACGCCGTCACCGCCCCCACCGGAAAAATGACAAGAACCGCAATTTTTACGTGTGGGACGTCCGATACTCTGGGCTGCTTCCCGAATTTCAGCCTGGGCGTCTTTGGCAAGGGCGTTTTCTTCCGGGTCTTTCGATTCAGTAAAATACTTGTAATCTTCAAAGATCTCTTCCCAATTTATTTTTTTCTGACCATGACATCTCAGACAGTCGATCTCTGCTTTTTTACCCTGGGTATTCCATCCAATGTGACATTCGTTGCAGTGATGATCATGCATTCCATTGGCTGAAATACAGAAATTGTTAAGGGAATAACCGGCTTTTCCCTTTTGATTGTCTTTTGGCGAATTGGCATCGAGCCACGTCCAGTGGAGCGTTTTTTTCAACTGGTCAGCTGCCTTTGTATGGCATGAAATGCAAGCTTTGCTGATTTCAGGCCCGGATGTAAAATCCTGATTCAACGCTTTAAACTGGGAATGGTCGGCTGTGGTGGGTTTTTTTGGGGCCTTCACCGTCTGCCGGGCCAGTTCAAGACCCGGTGCTTCGGATTCCTGCGTTGCAAATGACGGTATGGGCATAAAAAACAGGGAAAATATCCATAAGACGGATAAAACATAACGTGCGTGTATCAATTTCAACCTCATCATTGTGTATCCATTTTTTATTATCGCCGTTAAGGCACAGAGACACAAATTAAGAAAAATAAAGTATGCCTTTGTGCCTTTTGGGCCAACAATCATATTAGATAAAAGCTACTTGCATTTTGCCGGAGTTGGAGAATCTGCGGCATGATCATTCAAATAGGTGAAGATGTCGTCTAAATCTTTGTCAGACAATTTGCTCCACTCTTCACTGCATTTAAACTGATCAAAGTCTTTTTTATCAAACGTCCGTTTCCATTGGGCCTGTGTCTTGGAATCAGGGCTCAAAAGCGGTTTGGGAGAATCAATTTCACCGCGTTTGTTACACGACTTGTACACATTGCGATACGTGTATTTCCCTTTTCGCGCATTTCCTTTTCCTTCCGCAAAACCGATGCTGATGGTTGTAAATACAAAAACCAGTGCCAATAAAGCTAAAAACATTTTCTTTAACATGTTACCTCCTTATTTTTTTGGAACATCTAAATGTTGTTTTAGGTTTTTTTTAAAAAACTACATATCGATCCATGTTGGCCACCATTTCAGCATTTTTTGCCTGGGTGGCAAAGTCTTTGAAACCAACGCCGGGGACTTCGTCTTCGCGTCCGTGCAATCCATGAGATCTGAAGCTGACATCGCATATGGCCAGTTTGGCTTTGCCCACCAACTCCTTGAAATCAGGTTTCAGTGTGAGAAGCACGCCTTTTCCAGTAAAAAATATCTGAACATCTTTTCTTTTTGAATGGGCGGCCCGGGTCAGATTGACGACATAATCGAGATACTTGTCGGTATTTACAAGAATACCCAGTGTATCAGCCATAGTCTTTACTCCTTAAAAAAAAATTGAATTCATATACGACCTACCACCAGCAAATGACCTTATCGTGTAAAAAAATATCATCCACAAGGCCTTCCCAATCTACATGATCTTCATACAGCATGGTTACGGATGACGGGTTGTCTTTGGAAACAGCTTCGCCAAGCTTTTCCACGGTTTCATCCGGCTCTGATTTTAGAATATTAAGTACTTTCATTTTTATGATCCCTTAGAATGGTATGACGAGGTCAGCTTCATGGATTTTGATGCCTACATCTGCCAGGGTAATATATTGGAAGCCGTATTTTTCCACATTGGCTGAATTGTTGGAAAATCTCTCACCTTCCATTTCATCCAGAAATTCCATATTGTCACTGTACGCCTCATCCATGTTGGCAATTTCATGGTGTAGAACAAACATCTGAACTTCGGTGGCCTCAAGCAAAAGGCCAAGGCTGGTTCGAAGCCCTTCATACTGTTGATCCGGATCCTTGATGACAACCGCAACTTTTTTCATGATGACTGTTACCCCTTTTTAATAAAATATCTTGTATGGCCTTCGGAAACATCTATCATGCCGACAAACTGGTTTCCTCCTTTGTTTCCAAAATCAGGAATATCCTTTTTTGAACCCGGATCGGTTCCAAGAATTTCCAGAATTTCACCGGATGCCATTCCTTTTAAGGCTTTTTTGGTCTTTAAAAGTGGCATGGGACAACTTAAACCGCGGGTATCAAGGACACTGTTTGATTGAATATTTTTAAGATCCATAACAATTTAACTCCTTTTTCTCGTCATTAAAAAACAACAAATTTTTCCGTTTCTTCATTCCACATGGCGACCAGAACCCAGGTCAGAAAAAATGCCAATATTAAAGGCACGGTAATTTGCCAGGTAAGCACATCCGGCAGGAATATGTCTTTGCCGAGTTTCTCGCCAAGCCCGCTGACAAGCAAGAATTTGGATGTCAAAGAATTGGCCAGCGTAAATGTCACCAGTGTCACCATCAATTTGGTTTGCCCTTCACCCACACGCCACAATGTACTGCTGGCACAACCGCCGGCTAGAAGCATTCCGATACCGAAGATAAACCCGCCGATCAAACAACCCGGGACAAACGGATGATAAACACCCATGGACGGCTCCTGAAGATATGCCCACTTGATGACGGATGAACCTGCAAAATAAATGATAATACTGATCGCGACCGCTTTTACCATTTTCGCCTCACCGGTCATGAATGGATCTCGAAAGGCGCGAACGAAACAAAACCGCGAGCGATGCATGACCAGTCCGATTAAAAAGCCGAAAAAGAGCCATCCACCCAACTGGGTTTTGTCGGCAAATGAGTAACCATAAAA
>JASFGF010000408.1:0-3206 GCA_050123915.1 Desulfobacterales bacterium
AATCGTACCGACATTTACATGCGGCTTGGTCCTCTCAAACTTTGCCTTACCCATCTTCGAAATCCTCCCTTTAAAGCGGGTTAGTGATGTACATCTTCAAATTCCCAATAGCGCCTCAGATGGTTTGATTTTTTGAAATTCTATTCACCGCTCAATGAACCCATCCTGAGATGTTACCATCTGTAGTGCGCAAACGCCTTGTTCGCCTCAGCCATTTTATGGGTGTCTTCCTTCTTTTTAATTGTAGCGCCTCGTTTATTGGCGGCATCCAATAGCTCTGCCGATAGCTTATCAACCATTCCCTTTTCAGATCTTTTACGAGCAAAATCGATAATCCACCTGATTCCGAGCGCCGTTCTCCGAGATGGCCGAATTTCTGTTGGAACCTGATAGGTTGATCCCCCAACGCGACGCGACTTGACCTCAATCATCGGTTTTGCATTTTCAAGGGCTTGTTCGAAAATTTTTATGGCAGGTTCATTGGTTTTTTTTTCGATGATATCCATTGCATCATAAAGAATAGACTCCGCGATACTCTTCTTTCCGTCCTTCATGATCGATTTTATGAATTTTGATACCAGTTTGCTGTTATACTTGGCATCCGGCACAATAACCCGTTCGGGGACTTCTCTTCTTCTAGGCATATATCACACCACTTTTGTTAATTCATTTCCATACAACGAGATTCTGAAACATCGTATCGAGAATCTTGCGACATGTAACATGTTTCTACTTTGGCTTCTTGGACCCGTATTTTGATCGCCCCTGCCTTCGCTCCTCAACACCAAGGGTATCCAGGGTGCCTCTGACAATATGATACCGAACACCCGGAAGGTCTTTAACACGCCCGCCACGGACAAGAACAACCGAATGTTCTTGGAGATTATGTCCGATTCCCGGTATATAAGCGGTCACCTCTATACCGGTTGTCAGTCGAACTCTGGCAACCTTACGCAATGCTGAATTGGGTTTCTTGGGCGTCGACGTGTATACGCGGGTACAAACCCCTCTTTTCTGTGGACTCCCTTTAAGTGCCGGGGTGTTGGTTTTCTTCTTAATTCGCTTTCTTCCTTTTCTTACCAGCTGATTAATCGTCGGCATTTTTTCACTTAAATCCTTGTGTTTTAATAAAGCCAATCCAAGGTTGGCAAAATGATTACTATTAAACTTAAAGGCTGATTTGTCAAGCCTTTTATATAAAATTAATGATTAATTTAGACCATTGATAGAACGTTTTTCCGAGCATTTGAGCAGGCCGGTTTCAAGGGCGCCATGTTTAATTGTGATGTCCGGTATTGAGAAAGATCTGCACCATCAACTATATTCTACTAATTCAATACGATATCCACTCCTTTATAGTTAAAAAGACCGGTGCCGGCGGGCATGATCCTTCCCATAATAACATTTTCCTTAAGCCCGCTCAGGTAATCTTCTTTTCCGGCAATGCTCGCATCGGTAAGCACTTTGGTGGTTTCCTGAAATGAAGCGGCCGAAATGAAACTTTCGGTGGAAAGCGACGCCTTGGTGATCCCCAGGATAAGAGGTCCAGCCACAGCAGGTTTCTTTCCTTTTTTGATCACTTCCTGGTTAACTTCTTCAAACTTGACCCGATCCACTTGGTCTTCAAGAATAAAATCTGTATCTCCGGCATCAAGGACCTTAACACGCCGCATCATCTGGCGTACGATGACCTCGATGTGTTTATCGTTTATCCTTACACCTTGTAAACGATAAACCTCTTGGACCTCATCAACGAGATATCGTGCCAGTGCAATTTCACCTTTTATATTTAATATATCTTGTGGAATCGCTGAGCCGCTGATCAGCGCCTCACCCGCCCTGATGTAATCACCCTCGTATACATTAATATGCTTGCCCCGTGTGATCAAATAGTCTTTCTTTTCACCAACATCCACCGGCACGACGGTAATCCTCTGTTTTCCTTTTTTGGTTGCCTTCGATATTGAAACATACCCATCAATTTCGCTCAATACAGCGGTTTCTTTTGGTTTTCGCACTTCAAAAAGTTCAGCCACCCTTGGCAGACCACCGGTAATGTCTTTTGTCTTGGTCGTGGCACGAGGCAGCTTTGCGATAACATCGCCGGCCTTAACATCATCCCCCTCTTCAACCAGTAAAATTGCATTTATCGGCAGAAGATATCTGGCCACACCCGATGATGACTGCAGATTGGCTGTTTTTCCATCTTTGTCCTTGATCGAAATTCTTGGACGTTCCTCACCGCTTTTAGACTCAATGATCGTTCGGCTCGATTTTCCGGTGACAGGATCAACTTTCTCCTGCATGGTTTTACCTGCCGTGATATCACCAAATTTAACGGTACCATCAACCTCTGTAATAATAGGCGTTGTAAATGGATCCCATGTAACCAGAAGGTCTCCGGCCTTGACATTCTCACCGTCTTTTACCTCGATGTGAGCACCGTAAATGACCGGAAAGCGTTCTCTCTCGCGGCCGGTGTCTCCAATGATGGCAATTTCACCACCCCTTCTATTCATGACAACAAATCTATTTTCCCCTTTTTTGACCACATTGACATTGAGGAATTTAATCGATCCTTCAGTCCTGGCCCTAATATCAGCCTGTTCAACCCTTCGACTGGCAGTTCCGCCAATGTGGAATGTCCGCATGGTCAACTGGGTTCCGGGCTCACCAATGGACTGCGCTGCAAGGATTCCCACTGCCTGACCAATTTCGACCTTTGCGCCATGGGAAAGGTCCCGGCCATAGCATTTGGCACACACGCCCGTTTTAGTCCTGCAAGTTAATACAGATCTTATTTTCACTTTGGTAAGTCCGGCATGTTCAATGGTCTTTACGGCATCTTCGTCCAGATCTTCACCGGCTTTGACAATCACTTCATCCGTAAACGGATCGTGAATGTCTTCGATGGCGACACGCCCTAAGATTCGTTCTTCAAGACGCTGTATGACTTCACCGCCTTCCATTAAAGGTTCAACCTCAACACCCATCATTGTCCCGCAGTCTTGTTCAACAACGATACAGTCTTGGGCAACATCGGCAAGTCTTCGGGTAAGGTAACCTGAGTTGGCTGTTTTAAGGGCCGTATCTGCCAGCCCCTTTCTTGCGCCGTGAGTTGATATGAAATACTGAAGCACGGAAAGGCCCTCTCTAAAATTGGCGCTAATAGGTGTTTCGATGATTTCACCGGATGGTTTTGCCAT
>JASFGF010000409.1:0-3197 GCA_050123915.1 Desulfobacterales bacterium
AATTAACGGACTAAATTCCATCGAGATACTCGAGATCTTTGATTTGTGTGTTCTTGGTGCCGATTGTCAGGATTTCGATCCGGCTATTCTTTGACGCCCGGAAATAAAGACGCCCATTATAAGCGAAGATGACTTCCTGAACAGTTGCCCGGCCTTTTTTACTAAACACTTTCCTTTTGATGGGAACAAGCTTGGGGTTTTCGTTGAGCTTGTGGATAATCTCCTCACTTTTTATTTTCATATCTTCCGTAAGGTCGAGAAAACCAATGATTGCCTTTTTGTCAATCGATATGTTTTTATAGAGTGTCTTGAATCTTTTGCGGACAGAATTATAGACTTTTGTCTTTTGTTTGCTCTCTTTTCGCGCTTCTTTTTCAAATAGTTTTATTTTTTCTTTTAACGCATCAATTTCTTCCTGTCTTTCATTTAGAAAATTGATTTTATTATGAATCTTTTCTTCAAGCGCAACAATCTCTTTGATCATTTCATCTTCGTTTTTTCTGGCTTTGATATTTTCTTTTTTAAGTTGCTTTTTTATTTTTTTGATTTCAGAAATAAGGTTCTTTTTATCCTTCATTAAGGCTTTCAAATTGTCGGCATGATTTAGTTCGACCTCCTTAAGTCTGAAGAGCTCACTGTTTTTTTCCATCTCTTCCTGGCGGGCTTTTTTTACACCTGTCCAGTAATAAAAAGATAATATAAGTATAGACGCAAAAATATAAAAACCAAGTATTGCATTTGTTAATAAAGTGTTGTGTTCAAGCACCAAATCAACATTTACCTTCAGGCCTTCATTCATGAGTTTGTAATTATCCGAGGCGATTTGCATGGCATCGTTGGGAAGGAGAGTCGTTTCTTTGGCATCAACAACTGCCGGATATAAGATTCTGTTTTGTTTTGATGTAACAGTTATGGCGACCTTTACTCCCAACGGTATCAAAGTTTTGCTCTGAAGATATCGATTAATATTGCTATTTATGGCATCTTGTAAACGGATACTCCCTTCAAGCAAAGGACGGGTGTCCTCCAAATAGGAATCCTCAATTTCGGTTGCATACCGGCTTTTGAGATGTTTCTCAAGAGACTGCACAGAAAAGATATAAAGAACCGGTGGCAAAAGGATGCATAAAATCAGTATTCTTAGGGAAAGAAATTTCAAAACCACGTCCTATAAATAAACGTCTCGGAATTTCATAAAGTTAATGGAAATAAAGGATATATTTTTAAGATTTTAACGCTTACCTCGCATATGGAATAAGATGTGCTGACCCGTTCACCCGTTATGCCCGTTTGCCCGC
Organism: Desulfobacterales bacterium; assembly: GCA_050123915.1. Lineage (GTDB taxonomy): Bacteria > Desulfobacterota > Desulfobacteria > Desulfobacterales > UBA11574 > UBA11574. The sequence continues at coordinate 1,299 of JASFGF010000409.1, forward strand.
AAAAAATATAACCGGATAACAGGGTAACGGGCATACGGGCCAACTGGCCAACCGGCTAAACGGGCTAACGGGTTAAAGCCCTTTAAGCAACTGCCGGGCTTCATCGGCTTCGTCGAAGTTTTGATCCAAATCAAGCGCCTTTTTCAATTCTGTTTTGGCGCGATCTTTGTCTCCTTTATTATAGTAGGTCAATCCTAAATGAAAACGCACCATTGCATTATCAGGTATTTTTTTGAGGCTGTCTGTAAATTCAGCAATAGCACTGTCGTATAGACCTTTTTTTAAGTAAACAAAACCAAGGGTATCCATGATTTTGGGGTCATTTGGAAACTTCTCTTTTGCATTTTGGGCAAGGCTAAGCGCTGTATTTAGATTTTTATCTTGTTTTGCAAGTAAATAAGCGAGGTTATTAGCTGCCGGAGAAAAATCAGGGTTAATATCAAGTGCCGTGCTATAATGCTTTTCTGCAAGTTCAAATCGTTTTTGGGTATCATAGATGGTGCCCAACAGCATGTGTGGGCCTGCCTGATTTGGATTTTTTCCCAGAATCGCCTTGTATTGATCAATGGCTTTATCTTCCTGTTTTTCCATAAGGTAAATCTTGGCCAAAGCGTAATACGGTTGCGGAAAATTCGGGTTCTCTTTTAAAGCGGCCTTGAATGATTCTTCGGCGTCGGTTGTTTTATGTTGTGCCAAGTAAAGTTCACCTTTTAAGTTGTAGAGAATCGATTTAAGCGCAGGTTCATTCTGCGCTTTTTTAAGCTGATTGTTACATAATAACAAAGCTGTTTTAAAATCTTTTTTGGCAGCATGAACATGAATAATATTCGTAAACACATCCATGCGCTCGGGATTGATAGACATGGCTTTATTCAAGTTAGTGAGGGCAGGATCATATTTTTTTTCTAAACGCAGCAATAGACCGAGACGAAAATACCCCTCTGAATTTTCAGAATCAAGTTTGATTAATGATTCAAAAACTTCTTGAGCGGCCCTATTTTTTTTCTGATACATATAAACATTTCCTAAAACCGATGTTGCCTGGTAATTTTCAGGATCAATTTTTAGGACTTCTTGGCTTTCTTTTTGAGCCATATCAAAATCATGCTCACGCAGGTAAATCTCGGCCAACAAAAGCTTTGCCTTTATGAATCTTGGATTCAATTCAACAGCCTTGGCAAGAGCGGGTTTCGCTATTCTGGTTTCACCCTTGCCCAGGTGGGCAACACCTTTATAGTAGTGGGCGCTGTCAGACCTTGGTTCTTCTTTTATCAGCTGGTTGAATATTGTGATGGCTTCGTCAAATTGATGCTTTGAAATAAGAAGCTCTCCTTTTAACATACGAGCAGGAAAATACTTGGGGTTTTGATTTAAAATTTTGGTGATATATTTTTCAGCATCTTCATTTTTTTTATCATTAATATAAAACCTGGCAATGGAATCCATGATTCTGATATCTGTCGGCTGAAGCTCCAAGGCTTTTTGATACATGGATAATGTTTTGGTTTGATTGCCAATGGTATTGTAATACCCTGCCATCACCATATAAGGTTTTATATTATTGGGATCAAATTCAATCGCCTTGAGATAGGCTGATTCCGCTTTATCGCTGTTGTTTTTTCTGAAATAAAAATTACCAAGAGCAATGTACAGATTTGAATTGTTCGGATTCAGGTCGATAGCCTTCTTTATTTCAGCCTCCGCCAGATCATACGCTTTGTTTTGGGTGTAAAATCTGAAAAGGGCAAGATGGAGATTTATGTCCTCAGGACTCTTAGCAATCGCATGTTTTAAAATTTTTTCTGCTTCAGCAGATTTTCCCTGGCGTGTCAGTAGTCGAAATATTCCCAAGTAGGCACGGGTTTGCTTTTCATCGATGTTTAAAATTGTTTGTAATAT
>JASFGF010000410.1:0-3197 GCA_050123915.1 Desulfobacterales bacterium
TTTGACATCCGAGCATCCGGCTAAAGCATACCCGACCCACAAAAAGCAAATTAAAGAAATACATTTAATAGAATATCTTATCATCAGAAATCATAAACGTTCACATGCAAACCCAAATCAGATAACTTCTCACAAACTTATGGTTCGACATACCAGCTGCGTCATCCGGAACTTATTGAGATGTTAACAAATTAACTACTAAATCGTTTAAACTTTTAGGTATTAACACGCTGTATGATTTCTTTCAAGATGTTTTTAGTCTGAGAAATCAGAAAGGATATATTCCTTTCTTTCAGTTTGACCTTCAAAATATGATCCGGCGTAATTTCAAATCGATCTTGTTCTGAAAGAATCATGTCTATAATTCCGGAAGGATTTTTTTGGTGTGCTTGTGAAAATGAGAGTAAAAGCTGACGTCCTTTAAGATCGACCCGGTTGACACCGGCCTTTATGGCCAATACCCTAAGCATGATTTTCAAAAGAAGGTTTTCCGTTTCAGTGTTCAAATCACCGAACCTATCCATCAACTCCGTCTTAAAATCGGCAATCTCATTAAGTTCCGTCATTTTAGCAAGTCGACGATATGCACTAAGACGTTGATCAATATCAGCGATATAGGACTCGGGTATCGAGGCGGGCATATTAATGTTGATCTCCGGTTCAAGACTTTCCTGAACCTTTTCTCCTTTCAGTTCAGCCATGGAATTTTCCATCAACTTGAGAAACATGTCATAACCCACCGCAGCGATATGGCCGGATTGGGAAGCACCTAAAATCGTTCCGCCGCCTCTGATTTTTAAATCACTCATTGCAATTTGAAAGCCCGAGCCGAGATCACTGTGTTCCATTAAAACTTTGAGACGTTTTTGAGCATCTTTGCCCAAAGTGCTTTCCTTGGGTATAAAAAGATATGCATAGGCCTGTTCATCCAGACGCCCGACACGACCGCGCAATTGATAAATCTGAGCAAGCCCGAATCTGTCTGCCCGATTGATCAATATGGTGTTGGCGGAGGGAATATCAAGTCCTGATTCTATAATGGTGGTGCACACCAGCAAGTCTATCTCATTATTCATAAAACGTAGCATAACAACTTCCAATTCCTCCTCATTCAGGCGGCCGTGGGCCACATCGAGTCTGACATCGGGTACCAGCCTCTGAAGATGTTCTGCCATTGCGCTTATGGTATGAATATTATTGTGAACAAAAAAAATCTGTCCCTTTCTGCCGAGCTCCTTTTGTATGGCATCGGAAATGACGGCGTCATCAAATTCAGAAATATAGGTGATAATAGACTTGCGATGCTCAGGTGGTGTTGAAATGATGCTGATATCCCGTACCCCCATCAGCGACATGTGAAGTGTTCTGGGTATTGGCGTAGCGGTTAAAGCAAGAACATCCACCGAACGTCTTATTTTTTTCAATTTTTCTTTATGCTTGACCCCGAACCGCTGTTCTTCATCAAGGATTAAAAGTCCCAGATCTTTAAACATTACATCTTTTTGAATCAGCCGATGTGTTCCAATGACAATATCTGTCTTACCGGTTTTAAGATCGTTTATAATCTTGCGTTGTGCCCTTAAAGAACGAAACCTGCTCAAGCATGCAATGTTCACCGGATACCTTTGAAAACGTTCTGAAAACGTTGCAAAATGCTGTTCTGCAAGTACCGTCGTTGGTACAAGTACGGCAACCTGTTTACCATCATTAACAGCCATCAACGAAGCGCGCAGAGCAACTTCTGTTTTTCCGTATCCGACATCACCACATACCAGTCGGTCCATTGGAATTTGCGCTTTCATATCATTGAACACATCTTCGATGGCTACGAGTTGGTCTGCGGTTTCTTCATAAGGAAAACCCATTTCAAAGTTTTTAAAATCAATGTCCAGTTCCCTGAAAGCATGTCCTTGGCTGACTTTACGTCCGGCATAGAGTTTCAAGAGTTCTCCGGCAATTTTCTCTGCCGATCTTTTTACCCTTTCCTTAACCCGTTCCCATGATTTGCCGCCCATCTTGTCGAGAACCGCTTCGACGCCGTCCACACCCATGTATTTTTGGACCATACCCATACGATCCACAGGCAAATAAAGTTTATCCCCATCTTTATAGACAATCAGGAGAAAATCATTGCGTGTTCCATTTAATGTCAATTCAACCAGCCCCTCGTATCGCCCTATCCCGTGATCGACATGAACAACAAGATCTCCTTTTTTCAAATCTTCAAATGCTAAAAGTCGGGTTCGAATTTGCTGATCCGGTTTTATTTTTGGCCGGCGCTTTAATCCAAATATTTCATCCTCTGTGATGATCGCCAAAGATTCAGCCGGCCATACAAATCCCGAAGAAATCCGACCCAGGCATACAGATGCCTGCCCTTTGTTTTGTTCGATATCATCGAACCTTTCAATGCCTTTGAGATGAATACCATATGGGACCAATAAAGACACCAGTCTCTTGGCCTGTGTCCGGGTATGGCAAACCATAAGTGTATCAAAACCGGATAACCTTTGATGATTGATCCAGTTTGCCAAAGGAGAAAAAAGGTCTTTTTCCCGGCGACGTCCAAGATCCAGGCTGATGTCCGTATTATCTTTCACTGAACAATGAAATTGTTTTAAAGGCGGCCCGTCCGATAGGGTTTCCTTTGATACATGGAGCTTTTTCACAAAAAGCGTCTTTTTCTGCTTAAATAACGCTTTCGTCTCCTGCCAGGTAAGATAAAGATGCTCAGGTTCGGTACAAAGCCGCGATTCTTTCTGCGCAGCATCAAAACTTTTTAATGCCTGCTCAAGCGTATGGTCTGCCATGTTTTCCAGTTCAGCAGGTTCATTCAAAATAAAAAATGTATCTTTGGGAACATAGTCGAAGAAAGAACCCGGATGAGAATAAATCAGGGGAATCAGACTTTCAATTCCCGGGAAAACACCCTCTTTTCTGATTCGATGGATTAAGTCTCTTGCCTTGGTTACAGGAATATTCAGTTTGGATGACTGTTTTCTTATTCGATTGATGATATGAGTGAGGCGGGATGATTTGATAATGGTTTCCCTGGCCGGCAGTATGACGGCTTCTGGAATGTTTTTGAGCGTTCGCTGGGTAACTGCCGAAAAAAATCGAATGGACTCTACGGTATCACCAAAAAGTTCAATTCGGATCGGATCTGGATAGAGGGGCGAAAAAATGTCAAAAATGCC
>JASFGF010000411.1:0-3188 GCA_050123915.1 Desulfobacterales bacterium
CGCAAGCGAATCACTGATGAGGTGTCGAAATATCAGAGATGGCGTCAAAACTGGGGTACTTGCAGATCTCCAGGATAAGTTCAGGGGAAACCTGTTTACTGCCTGAGCGGCGTCCGGCATAAAGGTGACATGAACTTGATCCAGGCTTTTGTTTCGGAACGTGGGAACCTGTCGTTCTGATGTTAAGGGAGAAACTCAAGTGGAGGCCCCACAAGAGTGAGAGTACCAATGCAGAGCACGGGGGCGGAGCAACCTGTATTAGTGATGAAGTCTCTGTAATGGAGGTGGAGCGAAGGGGTTGCATCGACCAGCTTTATAATGTGGTCAACCATATAATGGGAGGAGCCATTGAGTAAAGCAAAGCCGTTTAGTATTTCCAAACGGGTTGTGTTTGAGTCATACAAACGGGTAAAAGCGAACAAAGGAGCAGCAGGAGTAGACCAGGAATCGATTTCGGATTTTGAGAAGGATTTAAAGAACAACCTATACAAAATTTGGAATCGGATGTCGTCGGGCAGCTATTTTCCACCACCGGTGCGGGTGGTAGAGATAGAGAAGAAGGATGGCGGTCAAAGAAGGTTGGGAGTGCCCACAGTGGCCGACCGTATCGCGCAAATGGTGGTTAAGATGTATCTGGAGCCGTTTGTGGAGCCGCATTTTCATCCTGATTCATATGCTTACAGGCCAAACAAATCAGCGATTCAGGCTGTGGGAGTAGCGCGAAAGAGATGTTGGCGTTACGACTGGGTTCTGGATTGTGATATCAGAGGTTTCTATGACAACATCGATCATGATCTGCTGATGCGTGCTGTTCGGAAACACACCGATTGTAGATGGATACTGCTATACATTGAGCGGTGGCTCAAAGCCCCGGCTCAACTGGAGGATGGATCTCTGGTAAACCGTGATAAAGGGACTCCCCAGGGTTCGGTGATCAGTCCGTTGTTAGCCAATCTCTTTTTGCATTATGCGTTCGATGAGTGGATGAGGCGAAATCATCCGCATATTCCGTTCGAGCGTTACGCCGATGATATCATCGTGCACTGCAAAAGCGAGAGGCAAGCAGAGTGGATAAAGGCGGTCATTGAAAAGCGGCTTTTGGAGTGTAAGCTGGAACTGCATCCTGAGAAGACGCAGATTGTCTATTGCAAGGATGATTACAGACGGGGAAATTATGTAAACGAGAAATTTGATTTCTTGGGTTATACGTACAGACCTCGCGGAGCAAAGGCTCGACATAAGAAAAGATTCTTCGTAGGCTTCAATCCGGCATTAAGCAACAAAGCGGCAAAATCCATGGGGGATACTATCAGGGGTTGGGAAATCCATCTGATGAGTGATAAACCGATTGAGGATATATCACGAATCATAAACTCTGTTGTGCGGGGGTGGATCAACTATTATGGTCAGTATTACAGGTCGGCGCTTTACCCAATATTCAACCAACTTAATAAGGCCCTGAGAAAGTGGGCGATGAGGAAATACAAAAGGTTGCGTGGGCGAAAGCGGAATGCTGTCCTTTGGTTACGAAGGATAGCCCGTCGTGACCGGGGTTTGTTTGCACACTGGAAATTCAGTGCAGGACCTCTGGCTGGACGATAGGAGCCGTGTGACGGGAGACTGTCATGCACGGATCTGTGAGGACGTGGGGGCGAGACTCCCCTGCGTTACTCGACTGAAAAAAAGCTATCAAGTGGCTTAGGAAATCCATTAGCAAAGGCTTTGACGACTGGAGCCAAATTAAAAATGACAAAGATTTAAATAACATCAATAACACTTCATATTATAGGGAGCTTATGGAGGGGAAATAATTTTTTGGTTTCTAAATTTAACAGTTTAAAAATGAATGCTATAACTTTTAAACATTTAGGCTGTAAAAAATTCTACAAAACCTGCATATATTTTGCTATGTATCAGAGCTTTTCTTATTTTTTAAAACCTGCGATCCAACTTATCGCCGATGGCCCTAATTCCTGATATCTGCAATTAAAAAAAGCTATATGTGGCCTGATTTTTTCTGTGATACCTCAATACAATATCACCAAGACATATTTGTCAGGCCCACTGCAATATCAGAAAGGTTTTTGATGCCAGAAAACATTGTGATATCTTTTTATCGATAGGGTAAATCCTTTTTATAAGATTTGCTCTTTTTGATTTTTTTTTGGATCGTAAGATATATGCAATCCAATCCCATTGTATGGGAAGTTCTCGGTAAGCAGGGATGATCATTTCTTGAGAAAAGGAGATAGTCAAAAAATGAATGTGTTAAGTAAATGGATCTGGCTGTTGATGATTATAGCATTTTTGGCAATCACATGGCAGCCGGCCATGAGCCAGCAAGCCCCTGTTCGTTCTAAGGTCGGCGATACGGAATTTTCTATCTCGGCATTTCCCCTTTACCAGTTTGACACGGATTTGGAAGGCGGCGGTGACTACAACGTTAAGCGCTATTTTTTCCGCTTCGATGCTGGACGGCAAATGACCACTGACATAAAGGCGGGAATCGGACTTTCCTATGACTACGAAGATTGGGACTTTACCGGAGCTACCGGCTTCCGGGATGTTCCATGGGGCGACATCCATCGCTCCGGCATTGATCTAAGCTTTCAGTACGCTGGCATCGAAGACTGGACCGTATTTTTTCTTCCATCATTGCAGTCTGCTCGGGAATCTGGGGCCGAATGGGGAGACAGCTTTCAGACCGGTGCCGTTTTGGCGGCATCATACCGATTTTCACCCAAACTGACCTTGGGATTGGGGGCTGGTCTCTTTACAGGACTGGAAGATACTCAGGTTTTTCCTTTTGTGGTTATCCGCTGGCAGATCACCGATAATCTCATGCTGACGAACCCCTTTCGACCCGGTCCCACTGGACCGGCGGGCTTGGAGCTCATCTATACCATCGACAAAAATTGGCAGATCGCTGTTGGTTCGGCATGGCGCTCTTTTCGATTTCGGCTCGACGACCAAGAACCTGCCCCTGAGGGCATCGGAGAGGTTAACCTCATACCGACCTGGGCACGGGTCACCTGGCGGCTCGACCGCCGATTTTCGTTGGATCTTTATACCGGGATTTCCTTTGACGGTGATCTCAAACTTGAAGACCGAAATGGAAACGAAATTGGTAAGGTTGATCAGGATACGGCCCTTTTCGGCGCCCTGACTGTTAACTTCCGTTTCTAATC
>JASFGF010000412.1:0-3188 GCA_050123915.1 Desulfobacterales bacterium
AGTTTCTGATATTCTTACTTTCCGGTATTTGGTCTTAATTTCAAAGGCCGTTGGAAAACAGCGTAGTCAAGTAAAACTTTGAGATGGGATCGATATTCTCAAAAGTGTGCGACTCATCTTGATTTTTCATTGCCATTTCTTTCCGAATATCTGTGGCCAATATTTTTCCAAGCTCCACGCCAAATTGATCAAAAGGATTAATGTCCCAGATAAACGCTTCAAAAACCGTTTTGGCTTCATAAAAGGCAAGAAGACGACCGATGTTTTCAGGAGAAAGATCGTTTAATAGAATGGTTGATGACGGCCGATTTCCCGAAAATGATTTTGCGGGGTTTGCGTCTTCCTTCCCTTGGGCAAGGGCGAAGGGCTGTGCAATGAGATTTGACCAGAGCTCTTGATGGTTGGTTACGCCTTTGGATTGGTTCTGATACTGTTTAAAATAAGGATGAATGACACCGATAAAATCAATGGGAAAAGGCCTTCCCTGGTGCGCCAGCTGAAAAAAAGAATGCTGCGCATTGGTGCCCGGTTCTCCAAAAATAATCCCCCCGGTTGGTTCATCCAGCAGATTGCCGTTTTTAGTGACGGATTTGCCGTTGCTTTCCATACTGAGTTGTTGGATATGTGCTGCAAGTTTTGAAAGCGGTGATGCATAGGGGATAATGGCTTGTGCTGGATAATCCAAGAAATTGTTATTCCAAACCGAAATTAAAGCCGCCACGAGTGGGATGTTTTCCTTTTCGGTTGCATGCCGGGCATGCAGATCCATCTCTTCAGCACCTTTTAAGAAGCGTTCAAACCGCTCATACCCAAGATAAAGGCTCAACGGCACTCCGCCTACGGCAGAGGTGACGCTGTATCTCCCTCCAATGAAGTCAAACATATGGAATGATGAAAGGACCGGGTTGGCGGGGTCATCTCCGGGAGACCCCTTGCTGGTCACCGTCACAAAATGCTTGGAAGGATCAAGGCCCTTGTCTTCAATAAAAGCGCGGACCTGATTCGTATTGGCCATGGTTTCCGCTGTGGTATAACTTTTTGAAATGATAATCCAAAGGGTTCTTTCAAGATCTATGATAGAGGCAATCTTTCCAAAGTTATGGATATCGACATTGGAAAGAAACATCATCTTCATGTTTTTGTCCGCCAGAAAATGGAGTGCATTGGCCACGAATTCGGTGCCAAGGTAGGATCCTCCGATACCGATAACGACCAGGGTGTTAAATGGTTTTCCAGTGGATCCCACGGTTTTTCCTTCATGAATGGTTGAAACGAATGTTTTAATGTCGTTTCGGACTTGGCGTATTGAAGGCATGACATCTTTACCGTCGACCAAAACAGGATCATCGGAAAAATTTCTTGCTGCCGTATGAAGTGCCGGCCGATTTTCAGTGACATTGACTTTTTTACCACTGACCATATCGTTAAATCTCTGCTTTAACTCTCTAAATTCAGCCAATTCACTCAAGAGATCCATCGTTTTTTTATCGATCCTCTGGCGAGAAAAATCATAGAAAATGCCGGCAGCTTTTAAAGAGCATTTTTCGAGGCGGCTGTTATCCGTAAGCAGGTGTCTTAAATGTTTTTCAGGGAGATTCATAATATCGGCATGTTGAGCCAATCGACTCCAGACCGGACCTTCATTTAGTTTAAATGCATTCATGCGGTTCTCCAAAAAATGATCGAACTAACTTCGCCTCGAACAGGAGACAACCTCGGATAAAACCGTGTGTATCTTGTCCAGGATTTGACAATCGTCTTCACAACCGGGAAAATCCTTTCTATGTGCACATTCTTTACAAGGGCTTTTTGAAAGATACCCGATGTCAAAATCAAACCTGTATTTAACATTTCTAATGGATGGATATATAACAAATTGTGAGATCATAACAGTTGGATATCACAATCTCTCTATCTGCACAAGAATAACTCGAACATAATTTCTTCTTCAAAAAACTCCGTTTCCAAGAGCGATGAGGATTTTCATTTGTGCTCTTTTTTGCCTTCAAGAATTGCATGCATACGATCCCTTTCAGCCTTTGTTTTACGAAGCTGATCTATGATTTCGGCCTGTCTTTCAAAGGGAAGGTTCTTTAATTTATTCTCCAGCCTTTCCACTTCTTGAATCAATCGGTAAAGCTCTTGTGCAATCATTCGAATCGTCATGGCATGTATGGGCCTCAAACATCATCTGTTAGCGACATAAAAAGTTATAATAGCGAGTGTGATAAATTTTTTAAAGTAAAATATTTCACAATTGCGATATCGCACAGCACCAAAATAAAAAATGATTATTATTTTTTATAGGTTTTGCATAAATTTATATTTTTGTGATATTTGTTATATGATATATGAACAAGTCTCATTATAGTTGTAATGGAAATTAGCGGGGAAAAATGCGCATCGGTATAGGATATGACGTTCATCGATTGGTTGAAGGACGTAAGCTTGTATTGGGTGGGGTAACCATTCCTTTTGAGAAAGGTCTGCTTGGACATTCTGACGCCGATGTCCTTATTCATGCCGTATGTGACGCACTGCTGGGGGCAGCCGGTTTGGGGGATATCGGTTTGCATTTTCCGGATACCGATCCAAAGCTAAAAGATATATCAAGCATGATAATTCTCTCAAAAACATATAACTTATTGAAAGACAAAGGTTTTACAGTTATCAATTTAGATTCAACCATTATGACCGAAGCACCTAAAATTACACCATTTAAAGCAGCAATGCAAAAAAATATTGCAAGAACAATTGAAATTGAACCGGAGTGTGTTAATGTTAAAGCAACGACATTAGAAACGCTTGGAATGATAGGGAAGGGTGAAGGTATTGCCGCCTTATGCATCGCACTTATTCAATAAAATTGAAACTTGAAACCGTAAATCTAAATTAAAGCAATATACGAATAGAATACAATGTCACTTCGCGTCTTTAATACATTAAACAGAAAAAAAGAGGTTTTTAAGCCTTTAGAATCCGGAAAAGTCCGAATGTATGTTTGCGGCCCTACGGTTTATGATTCATGCCATATTGGACATGCAAGGTCCGTGGTTGTTTTTGATGTTATCGCACGATATCTGAAAGCAATAGGCTATGATGTTCTCTATGTCAGAAATTTCACGGATGTCGATGATAAAATCATCGACAAGGCAAATCAACTCGGTATCGACTCAACGACAGTCGCG
>JASFGF010000413.1:0-3178 GCA_050123915.1 Desulfobacterales bacterium
CACTGATTAAAATTATTTGCCTTTTAAATGGATGAATATATGGAACTTATTAAAATCGGTATCATCGGTGTCGGCAATTGTGCCGGCGCTCTATTGCAGGGAATAAAATACTACCAGGGAAGAAACTATAAAAATGCCATCGGAATTTTAAGCTGGTCGATAAATGGTTATACGCCTGCCGATATTGAAGTTGTTTCGGCATTTGACATCGATCAGAGAAAAGTCGGGAAGGATGTTCATGAAGCCATTTTCCAGCGACCCAACTGCACCAAAAAATTTGTGGATCATATGCCAAGAACCGGGGTTAAGGTGTCCATGGGGAAAATATTGGACGGTTTTTCGGAGCATATGAAGGACTATGAACCTGACTATACATTTTTGATTTGTGACCAGAAAGAGCCGAGCAAAAGCGACGTTATCAACATTCTAAAAAGTTCCGGAACGGAAATTCTGTTAAATTATCTGCCGGTTGGTTCAGAAGCGGCATCAAGGTTTTATGCTGAATGCGCCTTGGAGGCGGGTGTTTCATTTATCAACAACATACCTGTTTTTATTGCCAGTGACCCTCTTTGGGCCGAACAGTTTAATTCCAGGGGAATTCCTATTATAGGCGACGACATTAAATCCCAGGTGGGTGCAACCATTGTTCATCGGGCGTTAACCAACCTGTTTGAAAAACGGGGTGTGAAGCTGGAAAAGACATATCAAATAAATACGGGGGGTAACACCGATTTTTTAAACATGTTGAATAGAAAGAGACTCGATAAAAAAAAGAAATCGAAAACAACGGCTGTGCAGGCGGTTATGAAAAAGAAGCTTGAAGACCGCAACATACACATCGGCCCCAGTGATTATGTCCCCTGGCTCAATGACAACAAAGTGGCTTTTATTCGAATGGAAGGCAGGCTTTTCGGTGATATACCCATGAACCTTGAACTCAGGTTGTCTGTCGAGGATTCGCCCAATTCAGCGGGTGCCGCCATCGATTGCATCCGGTTGTGCAAACTGGCTATCGAAAGAAATATCGGCGGGGTATTGGAGGCACCCTCAGCCTACTATTGTAAACACCCACCGGTTCAATATGCCGATGATGAGGCCTTTTTGCTGGTCAAAGATTTTATTTCAAACAAATAAGCCCTCGGGGAGTTTTTCTTCTAAATCCTTGATTGTTAGGTTGTTAGCGGAATGAATGATCTTTTTTTAAAGCGGTGCTGTTTGAGTGGCTTAGGGATCGTTAGAAAGAAAAGGCGCATACCGATATCGTATCTTTGAAGTAATTTTATAATATTGCAGGAGCCTATTGATATTTCAAAGATAAATTCCTTTTCTTTCTTTACGATCCCTTGCCGCGAGTTCATGCGGTTTAAATAAAGATTATCCATGCAGCGGCTGTTTATAAAAACACCCTGACTCCTCAAATAAATAAGCTATTAGAATAAAACCCCATAATTTTCAAAGGTTTCAGCATCCACATGGTAAAAACCGGAATTATTCCCCAACATGCAGGCACGTGCATTTCGTTGGTTCGGCACGGCAGCGTGCATAATCCATCCAACATTTTTTATGGCCGTTTGCCGGGTTTTTCCATCAGTAAAAAAGGACGTCTTGAAGTATCCCGAACAGCCCGGGCGTTAAAGGGCCTGAACATTGAACAAATTGTAAGCAGCCCCCTTCTTCGCTGTCGGCAGACAGCTGCTGAAATAGGCCGCTATCATCCCCATCTCAAACTGAGGCATTCACGCTTAATCACAGAGGTGCATACATGGTTTGAAGGTCAGTCTGAGGATGAGGTTGATTTAAGAAACGGGGATGTCTACACGGGAGTTGATTCGAAATTTGAACAACCGGAAGACATCCTGGCAAGGGTCCAAAAATTTTTATTCAGAATGCGACGCACTTTTCCTGAAAAGCATGTTGTGGCAATAACCCATGGCGATGTTATTTTATTCATGATGCTGTGGGCGGGTGGGTTTCCTCCCACGCCGTCCTATAAGAAAAAATTTACGGCTCTTGGTATGTTAAAAGAATACCCGGCGGTTTCGTCAATTACCACATTTTCTTATTCAACCACTGCAAAAGATGAACGACCCTCAATCGCCTATTTTAACCCGAAGATCCATTTGCCGGAATAATTGAGAGGTTCCGGTAAGCGGATAGTATATCGACGAAGTTCAATAGGCCACCTCCACCTGATGAAACGCTTCGGCGACCTCAAAATGTTCGCCTTCTGCCAATTTCTGGCATCGCTGCCAAAGCCATTTTTCCAGATCAGGGATGCCAAGCTGGATGATTTGGCTTTTATGACAACGCAATGCTGCAAGTTTGAGGTGAAAAGTTTCGGTAATGTTAATTCTCAAATTGACATCCTCGGTTCCGAAGAAAAGGATTTTTTTCACTTTATGGGGCATCATCCCTTCTTCGATTAAATCCGGATATGCCAGCAGGTCGCGGGCATAGGGAAAGACCGCATCCAGTGTGACCTGCCCGGTAATGCGATGATCCCTGTGCCAGATATAACGTCTGTAAGGATCTGATGTGACAACCATATCCGGTTTGTAAAGTCGGATCTGTCTAACAATCGCTTTTCGAAAATCCGGTGTGTCTTCCAGCCCCTGGTCAGGATATCCAAGGAAAATCACATCAGAGACGCCCAATACATTGGCAGCATCTTTTTGCTCTTTTTCTCGAATTTTTGCAAGCTCGTGGGAGGGGATGTCAGGATTGTCGGTGCCTTTGTCTCCGCTGGTGCACACCACGTAGACAACCCGCTTTCCTTCCAGAATCCATTTGGCCACCGAACCTGCTGCCCCGAATTCCGAATCATCCGGATGTGCTGTTATTACCATTATTTCGGATTTGTTGAACAATTTAGATCACCCCTTTGTTTGTTTTTACATTGAAAACCCGGTCATCTTGGTCAGAAATAGGAAAGAGAAAATAGGAAAAATAAAGAATAAGACGGTAAGAAGGTCGGCACTTCTTAGAGCTTTTGACCCCTGGTCGCCTCTGGCGCCGCCGAAGGCGGATAAACTTCTGATTTTCTAACCTTCTCAACTTCCTGTTTCCCGAGATCTTCTCATCTCCTAATTACATTTGCGGTTACCTGTTTTCTATTTGCATTGTGGTGCCTCCCGATATGCGTCAAGTAATAAAGAAGCGGTTTTTGACCATGTAAATT
>JASFGF010000414.1:0-3175 GCA_050123915.1 Desulfobacterales bacterium
CCCGCTTGACTTCCAGCCAGATATCATTCGGTAAAATATTGAGCCATACCTTTTTTTTGATGCCCTTTTTAGGCAGCTTTCGTTTATCCAGCTCCTTTTGCATGAGATTGTAATTTCTCTTAATCGTCAACGCCGCTTTTACTCGGGCCGTGAACTCAATCCTCTTTATCGGTTTGGTTAAAAAATCTGTAACACCTGATCTGAAACTTTTTTCAAGCGCTTTATCTGCGTCTAAGATTTCCCCTGTCATCATCAGGATAGGTATATAGGCAGTATTTTTGTTCGCTCTCATCTTCTGTGATACGTCGTAGCCTTTTATTCCCGGCAATTGAATGTCAAGCACCACCAGATCAGGCGGCATCTTTTTAATCATCTTCAGGGCCTCTTCTCCTGAACCGGCAATCTTAATATTCTTATAACCGTCCTTAGTAAGCATACTCTTGATCAATTTCTGAATGACAGGATCATCATCCACGATAAGGATTTTCATTCTCATCAGGTTTTTCATGAAAGTTGCTCCTTTAGACACCGAACAAGTTAGTGTTCTTTCGTACACAGTCTGATAAGGTTTGCTTTTAGCTCCGAATAATCAGCGTCGATCACCATTGGCTTGAGCTTTAAAAATCGTGATATATCGTGAACATTCGGCATAATAGTGTCAGGGTCAAGGGGCTGCCGAATATAGGCCAGCCTTCTGTAGTATTGAAAATAGCTTTTCCGCATCAGGGGATCATTGAGTTCCAGCGGTTGGATACAATATTCCGGAAAGTTTAAAATAAGATCCTTTTCAACAAAATAGGTCCCGGCTTCTTCATCAATAAGAGCCTGGAAACGTCTACTTCCCAGTAAAATTTCATAACAGTGTTCACCCGGAAATCTGGGAATACCCATTTCATAAAGATGGTCATCCAGATCCGGATAACACCTTCCATACAAACACAGAATTTTATCCCCTGCTTTTTTGGCCTGGTGGATTTGGTAGAGTATTTCCTCTTTCAGCTTTTGAGGATAATTATGCAGATAAGGGTTGATATAGGTGACGGTGACATTTTGGTGAAACCGCTGCGGTTCAATGTATCTGAGTGCATCACGAAAGACACCACATGCAATGATGCGAATAGACATATTGATTACCCCGCTATAGTTATATATTTACAATTTCTGGGAATTTACTTTTGATTTCCATTAGTTTTTCAAGACTTAATACAGGTTCGGCTTGTTCAAGCCATGTCCGGGCCAGTTCGCGGGCATTGCTCAGCGGCGTGGGTTGGCCTTGATCCTGCCAGCGGTCAAAATTCATTCGAACAGCGAGAGTTGGATAAAAAAATTGTCTGAACATATGCTTAACCGTGTGCTCTTCCGTGATATAGTTGCCTCCAGGCCCCACATTTTCGATGGTATTAACGGCAAGGGTTTCTGAGTCCACGTCGACGCCCCTGATCAATCGAAGGACCATTCCCAGTATCTCGTTGTCAATGATGAACTGTTCGTAGGAGATCGAGTTTCCGGAATCCAGCATGCCGGCGGCCAAGTGAATATAGTCGGCTCCGGCCATTGCCACCAGCAAACACGAAACACCCTTTTCAAACCCTGATTGAATATCGGGCACTTTGGCATCTGTAACGCCTGCAGACGCATAAATGGGCAGTTTATAACGTTTTGCCAAATAAACGGCGCAAGTATTCATCATGGCGGTTTCAACCGAGCCCATGGTAAGATCCATGGTGCGAAGATCCATAGCCGTTGGTACAGCACCATACATCACCCGGGCTCCCGGATTAAATACTTGAGCAATCAACACACCTGCCAAAGCCTCTGCATGCAACTGGGCAAGGGTTCCCGCCAGGGTCGCCGGGGAAGTCGCACCGGCAATAGGCGCCGGCGCACAGGTGGTCGGGATACCGTTTAAAACACAAAACTCTAATATTTTAAGTGTATTGGCATCTAACATCAACGGACTTATTGGATTGGTGATTACCGAAACAAAGGGGCGTTTTTTGAGCCGGTCTTCCCCGCCTGCCATGAAGCCTGCCAAGTGCCACAACTGCTTTACACCTTCAAAGGTATCGCATCCTCCCATGACATGCTTGGTGGTATTGCTCAAGGCATGAAAAAAATCATTCAGATGATAGAACTTAGGGTCCAGATCGTGGGCCTGGCAAGCAATAATATAAAATCGGATGTTGTCGAGGCGATCGACAAGACGTGCGGTATTGATGACGTCTTGCACGCTGGTCGGGCGGTAACCCCCGGTGCCCATATCCAAAATCTGAAACACACGGCCGCCGTTTCCAAAATAAACATTTCCCGATCCAAGGTGCAAATCATTTTTACCATCGCGGGAATAGAGGGTGAATTGCTGCGGGGCGTTCGCAAGAACGTTATCAATCCAACGGCCGGAAAAACAGACCCGACCTTCTTTGACATTGACCCTGGCTCCGCCCTCTTTGAGCATCTTCAAGGTATGGGGGTCGAGGATCTTAACCCCTACGCGTTTTAGTATTCTGCGTCCGGCCCTGTCGATTTTATCGATTTCAGCACGAGTGAGCAATGTAATTCCTATTCCAGTCTCAAATTATAAAGCCTTTAAAAGGTTGTCTATCTCTTTTAATACGCCGTCATCTTTGGGTGTTACATGGTGTTCGGAAAGAATGCGTTTGGCCTCCTCATTGCTGCGCCTGTAAAGATCCTTTGATCCTTCGGCTTCCCAGGCGTCGTAGCGGCTGCGGTCCAAAAGTTTGGGGAGAAAAAGCGCCTGTTCAAAGTTCTCAAAAGTGTGATCGTCCATTAAAAAGAATGACTGGGGACCTGCATCTTTAATCCTCTCCAGAGCGTCCAGCGCCAAAGTGGTTTCGTTTACCGGAATGCCGCGGGTGAAAAAACGAGCCATGGCAACCAATTCATTGGCAATGGTAACCATTTCAAGAGAAGATGTACTGCCATACTCGATGTATCCGTTATCATGAATAAGATTGCAACGGGAAAGCATGGCGGTAATAATCGAAAACATGGCTTCGGCGCCGGCCTGGGCATCCACAACTTTGGAATCCGATGCCCCTGCAAAGGACCAAATGGGAAGACCGTATATTTCGTCACGCATATCCGCTAAAGCCGCCTGGGTCAAGCTCCATTCAGGGCAACCGTAGGATACGACTGCGGATTTCATGTCAAGAGC
>JASFGF010000415.1:0-3164 GCA_050123915.1 Desulfobacterales bacterium
ACTCGTTGGATTGGACCATCCTCTCTTCGAATTTGGGCTCCAAGATGCTTAAGGATTTTCAGCATCGAACTGTTTTCTGCCAGCATATATCCGATGAATTTACGAATTCCATTTTTGCGTGCACAATGAATTAACAAATCCAGAAGCTCTGTCCCCAACCCTTGATTTTGATATTCATCAATTATTGTTAACGCAAATTCTGCCGTTTCAGATTCGTCTTCTACCCTGAAATATCGAGCGACCCCTATCCCAAACATGCCATCTTGATTTGCAATATAAGCGCACAAGGCCAAGTGATTCTTGTTATCCATTTCTGTCAGCTGTTTCAGTTGAATGTTTGAGAGACTGCTTATAGGTACAAAAAATCGACGGTATTTTGATTTGGTTGATAATTTTTCAAATCCAATCTTTAACTCCTCTTTGTCATCTTGGTTTAACAACCGAATTAAAACCGGTGTCTCGTCTCTTAATCTAATTTCAATTGGGCAATCAAACATTTTGGTACCATGTTTTCCGTTTCCGATAGGTTTGGAATTCTTTGAGGATATATTTACCCGGAAAGTCATGAAGGGAAAGATAGTTTAACGTTCTCTTGATAAAAGAATCCATCAAGTCGTTCAGCAAGTCATCTTTTTCCCGCTCGTCAATATAGTGGCGTTCCCTTTTCTGTTGGAAACGAACGGATTCCCCTAATGCATTCCTAATTTCTTCAACATTATACTGCGAAAGATGTTGATTAGTTAGCACCGAATCGATCAGTGGAATATCGATCCGTGCAATCACTCCGACGTACCAACGGTCGCCGGCCAGTTTGCGGGAAATATCATAAAAGTGCAATTTCAAACCATTACTGAGTTCAATGGTTTTTATCAATGTCTGCTCCATCTCGAATCCACCTGCTTGGGTTGTTTTTAGCTCTTCTTTTTAAGCTAATTGAATAATGAGTATTCCCTGCCGGAAATATCAAGCGAGTGCCTTGTCGGTTACAGCGACTTGTTTTGCATACCCACTGTTTTTGATCTTTTGAAGTAGCTGTGCAGCAACCAGCCCAGGATAATTCCTATTGACAATATCAGGGACATCAACAATGCTCTGGACATTGACAGCGTCCAGAATAAAAACTTCATATCTACAACTGTGACATTCTGGATGATAAATAATACTGCCATTCCAGCCATGGCTAAGGTAAGTATCAGTTTAAAGTTCATGTTTTTTTCTCCTTGTTTTACGCCATTCTACCATTTAATGAACAATTTCATACGGGACGATTTTACTGATCCAGATCTATTTTTTCCCTTAAGAGTATAAATTTTCTATATTCATATAATAGGCGCTCAATATTTCAAGCTGATCGTCAGCGCCAGGTCTTTTCCGTCGTAGGGGAAGCTGGCAGCAGAAAACGAAGGCGCGCCGAGCATGGCTTTTACGTCGTTTGAAAAACCGTAGCCTTCCGTTGGGGCCCCCAGCCAGTTAGTGTCAAGCTTGCTGTTCATATTTTCATCATGAACGACGACAAGCGCGTACGTTCCCGGCGGGATGTCTAAAAAGTCGCAACGCGCCTGCTTATCGCGAATTTTTATTACCATGATATTGGTTGCAGAGTGCAGATATTCGGCAGGAAAACCATCCGGCGATTCGAACAGCGCGCACGCTACTGGTCCATTACTGTTTCTTATGTTCAGAATCTTCACGTGAATTCCGGGGCATGGCGATTGAGAAAAAGCGAGGGCCGGAAAGGTCACGATTCCTATAGCAATAAGTATGATGGCAAGAAGTGCAGTTGTTCTCATTTGCCCATACCTTTATATTGTCAATATGGTTTAGGATATTCTGCTGACTAAGTGATTCTCCGTCCCTGAATGACCCTGACCAGCACTACGACAACGGCAATCACCAGCAGGATATGGATGAACCCTCCCATCGTGTAACTACTTACAAGCCCCAGCAGCCACAGGATTACCAGTATTACAGCAATCGTCCACAACATTCGATTCTCCTTTCAATTTGCTTTAGATTGGCTTCAGCCGGTTTTTTTCACGACAAGGCTGGTTTTATTTGAAACCCTTCGCCGTGCATCTACTTATGCATCGCTGCAGTCATCTCGTTTCATCCTTCATTACTCAGATAGACACACACTTTCAGAATCGAAGCTACTCCTCCGGCTGCGATACGGAACCTGAGTAAAATACCGTGCATTTTTTACCCTGAATGAATTTCCACGCATCCTCCAGCGGATTCGATACGGATCCGGCAATTGACGTAAAGATACTTTCCTTCTCGATCTGCGGTTTATGGAAGGACCCGTGCACTTTCTCGCTGTAAACGGCGCACCCTCGTTTATCGAGGGCCGCTACGGTTACATCGACAAACCGCTCGTTGATGAAGTTCAATGCCCCTTTCATGGCAATCCGCTGTTTTTTTGAGGCAAGGGCTACATCAAGCGCCTCGGCAATGCCCTTTTTTACCTTCCAAACCGAAACGAGTTCCCTGATGCTCCCTTTTCCGCCCTGGGACTCTTCGTACAGGCTTGCAAGATTGTAGCTCTTGGTGAGTACCGGCCCGAAGGGGCCTGCGAGGAAGAACGCCCCTACATCCACGAGGTTAAAGTTCTGGCTTCGTTCGTACTTCGTGACGAGAGCATCGATATCGATGTTATAGAGCATCAGGTTCTCCCCGTTCAAAGAAAGGTTGCCGTTAAGCGATCGCTTCACCTCATCTGCGCTCTTTCCCATTGCCGTCAGGTCCGCGGAAAAATTGACCGGCCCTTCTATGGTTTTCCGGGGGATTTTCTTGAGCGAGTATTGCTGAAGAAGATCTTCGATCCTGACCCGATTAAGGGTATAGATTACCCTGTAATGAGGCGACGACCCCGTCATGTCCACATGAATGCTTCCGTTACCGGTTCCACCGAAGATGTTCATGCTGACCGGATCGATATCGAGTATTCCCTTTTCACCTGCTGCTCTCATCACGAGGTTCATAAAAGTGGCGTTATAGATCTTAAGTATCTTGCATCTGATATCCCCGGTGAATGAGATGTTCTTGAATGGTTCCAAGCTGTCCGTCCCGCCGGAAAAAAGGTTTCTTATGCCCAAATCCAAGTCACCAACTTCGATTTTATCGCCGGATGTTTCATCAGTATAAACAAGGCTCCCCTGAGAGAT
>JASFGF010000416.1:0-3163 GCA_050123915.1 Desulfobacterales bacterium
AAATCCTCAGATTCAGTTGATGTTTCTGATCCGGGGAAAAATTGAAGCCATCCGGCTTTGAATCGACAGCATCCTGCCAGGTGTGTTCAGGTCCCTGGTAGGCTTTGGTGGTATCGTGAAAATTCCGGTTTTCAATATCAGGCCGTAAAATGAGGCGAACCGGTTCGTGGTCAGGTAGCCGTCCATTTCGGCCTTTGGCCGGTTCGCGGTTAAACATCATTCGCAGACCATTCTCTCCGGATATCATCTCTGCATAAACGGACAAAAATACATGTTGTCCCTGTCCTGTGGGCACCTGAAATCGCCATATCCCTTTTGAACCCGGATTTGAATAAAAGGAAACAAAACAATCATCACAAATTTCTTGTGAATATTCCTGAAACACCAGCCATGCCCGGCAGCGAGTGAACATGATCCAGCGATCTTCCGGAATTTCGGCGTCTATATTTGCCGCCAATAAGGCATCGTACCGGCTTGAAAGCTCACCCCAGGAAATAAAGGCCCTGAGCATGCCGCCCCGACCGTTGGTCCCGAGCATAATAAGAGAACGGTCTGAAAGATCCGCCCGATTAAAAACCTCTTTTACTGTTGCATCTTTTGCCCTGGGAAGGAAAATAAGCGACCCATCAACATGTTGAGTGTCTCCCGGTGTGAAAACCGATATTTTCAGCGTGCAGGAAGGACGCGTTTCCGTAGGATGTATCGGGGAAAAGAGGGCGAAAAACGACCCATCCGAGCACGGCAAACTCTCCTCCTGGGCAAGGCATCGATCTTCATCCATAATCCGGGCGCGAAAAGAGGTATCGGCACGGACCATCAAAAAATGACCCGGTAAAATCATGACCTCTCGCCGAATGTCCCTGGGCCACTGCCATGTGATGATTCTCGATTCATCACTAAAAGGGTTAAGGCTGCGACAAAACTCAACGGGATTTTCCGTAAATTCTTGAGCCATTTCATCCGGATCAAGGGGGTCCAAATCCCGGACACCGTTGTAGAATCGAAAGATGTCAAGCGCCTTGGCGCGCAGCCGCTGTTTTTTTATCCGCTCCGGATAAAGCAAGGTTCTAGATTCTGATTCGTGGATAGGATTCATGTCAAGGGGGTCATCGGTAAGACAAAGGATCTCGCCGGGATCAAGGAGATAGGAACAGTGTTCATGGGATTCGGTCATCGTTAACATCTCTCCGGAGATCAAATCCGTCAAAGACAATTCTGACATGCCGGTCTTTTGATGATCCCAAGCCCCCAGAGTCTCTGTCTTATCATCCAGATTTACCAAAATAAGGAGTTTTCTCCCCGATGGCAGATGATGCCTAAAAAGTGCTAAATGATTCCCCTCCCCTTTTTGTAACATTTTCAGTACGGTTCGGTCGTGAAAAGCCGGATGTGTTTTGAGCAGGGTGTTGAGACGTCGAATGTGTTTTACCTGGTTCGTTTTCGAACCCCAGTTTAATGAAGAGGCCCCATGGACATTGATCTTTTCGGTGGCATACCACTCCACACCATTGGCAAATCCGAAACCGCCTTGGGAACTGCAGAGGGCGCAAAGGGCGGTGCGCATACGGGCATAAGTTTCGGATCGTTCAGCCAGACGCAGGTTGTCGTGGGTCTCGGCAAAATGGACGGCAATCCCGTCACTGGCAGATATCTCGTTGGCTCCCGGCAGATACGCTTCGATCTGGCCGCGATCATAGTTTTGAAACAATTCAGAATAAGCCCAATTGAAATTGGCCCTGTTCAAAATATCACGGGATACTGAAATTTTTCCGCCAAGTCCTTCTAAAATAAAAATGGTGTCCGGATACTGGTCCCTGACCCTGGCCAAAATATAACGCCATGCAGAAACCGGTATCATGTATCCTGCATCGCATCGAAATCCATCCACACCCCGGCGGCACCAGGTAATAAAAACATCTGCCATATATTCCCACAGATCTTTTTGGGTATAATCGAGCCGCGTTAGGTCCGCCCACACGACACCCCAGGCACCCGGAACCTCTATTTTACCGTCGGAGCCTCGAACCAGCCACTGCGGGTGGGTTTCATGAAGACCGGCGGCCCAGCCGGTGTGATTGATGGCGATGTCGATAAAAATCGAAGCCTGACGCTCATGGATCGCATCCACCAATTCGATGAATTGCTCCAGGGGTGTGGCCCGTGAATCGAATTCGGCCAATGCCGAATCAACGGCAGTAAAACTAAGGGCCGCATACGGGCTGCCAAAGCGTCCCATTCGGGCATAGGTCGTGGGCGTGGGATGGATCGGTAGCAACTGGATAACCCTGCACCCCAGTTCACCGATGATGAAATCCAACTCTTTTATCAGATCACGAAAGGTTCCTGAAGGCGGAATAACCGTATATCCCTTTTTATCCAGACTCCGGATCAAATCTTCATCGGCTTCCTGAAAAAAATTACCGCTTTTGTTTGGGCCGAACTGTCTGACAAACGCATTGTAAATGATATTGGAGCAGCAGGTGTCTGCCGGTTCAACATTGATAACGACATTCGGTCCTTCCGGCCATACCGGTCGCGTCTCCCCTTGGGGCAAAAAGAAACACTTTCCCTCGAAATGTCCGACTTCGCAAAGTGGAACTGTAATGTTAAAGCGCTGGTCGTCAATGCGCTTCATCGGTAGATCGAACCAGTCCCTGCCCAGTGGCGGCCGGTTATTTTCGACCTCCGAGATGATCTCTCTTCTGGTTGTTTTTGCATGCCCAATGTTCGTTCGAAACCATGCGCCTCCTTTTTGAGGGTGGGGAAGCGAGAGTGTAAATGAACAGGTGTCGCCCCGAAACATCAAGATGCGGGTCCCTGGTTCAGGATTCTGAATAACGCTATCTAAATTTTTCATGTGGCTTCTTTTTATGATCTTTACAAATAAAATCGTGTTACGATTTTATGAGGCATCAAACACTTTACCAAATTCGAGTGACATAAATCTATTAATATAAGTCATTGGAAATTGGGTGTCAAAAGAAAAGGCGTCTTTAGGTAAAACTGAAGGTTTAAATAGTGTGCGAATGAAAACTAGAATTTTTCGTTAAGATGACGGAAGGGAGAAATTTTAACCACCCCAGCATGACCTGCCGGCCTGTTCCGGTCTTTAACGGAGACCTACGGGGCTTGGCACAGAGACTTGTCCGCCTCCGGCGGATTG
>JASFGF010000417.1:0-3162 GCA_050123915.1 Desulfobacterales bacterium
TGAACATCGATTCCGTCTATGGTAATGCGTCCGCCTACAACCTCAAAGATTCTGGGGATCAGACTCAAAAGGGTCGATTTGCCGCTTCCCGGAGGGCCGACAATTCCAAGAATATTGCCCGGCTTTATGTTGAGATCGATTCTATCCAGAACCGGTATGATTCCGGTGTCATGAATATGCGGCATATAAGAAAATGACACCGATTCAAAGGCGATAGATCCCTTGACATGCTTTAGGCATACGGCTTCAGGCATATCATCGACTTCCGGCTGGGTTTGGATGATTTTGTCGATTCTGTCCAAAGATGCTTTGCCGCGCTGGATCAGGTTTGTGACCCATCCCGTGGCCATCATGGGCCAGGTCAACAGGCCGAGATAACTGATAAACGCAACAAAATCTCCAGGGGTAATGGTCAAAGTGATGGTCTGCTGACCCCCTAAATAAAGGACAATGGCAAGACTAATATTTGAAAAAAAGACCATCATCGGAAAAAACGATCCCGTAATTTTTACAAGGGCCAAGTTTTTATCAATATAATCTTTTGACACCGATTCGAGCCTGGATGCTGTTTCCTGTTGACGATTGTATGCCTTGATGATTCGAATGCCTGCAAATCGTTCCCTTACAATTTCTGTGAGATCCGAAAAAGCGCCCTGGACTTCTCCGTAATAGCGATGCATTTTTTTACTGAAAAAACGGGCTCCGAAAACAATCATCGGCATGGGGATAAGAACAAAAAGCGTCAGCTTGACATTGATATAGGCCATAAAGCCGATGGCTGCCGCACCTAAAACAACCGCATCGGTCAGTGCCACCATACCCATGCCAGTGGCCATTCGTACGTGTTGAATGTCATTGGTGGCATGGGCCATTAGATCGCCGGTCTTGGTTTTAACGAAATATGAGGCAGACAGTGTTTGAATGTGGGCAAAAAGTTTGTTTCGAAGACCTTCCTCTACCCGTCTGGAAGTTCCAAGCAGGCAGCGTCTCCATATATAGCGGAAAATGCCGATCAGAACGGCGATCCCGACGATATAGAGCGCATATATCAACAGCGATGGAATATCGATTCGATAGTCGGTAAGGTCGTCTATGGCCCACTTAATCACACGAGGGATGAACAGCTGCAGAAAATCGACAGTGATCAGACAAACAAGACCGATAGCGATGAAGATTCGCCGTTCTTCAAGATAGGGTTTTATTAGATATAGAGATTTCATAGTTTTCTGACAAACAATTGCTTTTATAACAGAATTTCGTATGGGTCAACAAAAGTCGAAACGTATGCGATTTGTGAACTGTTTGATTCGTCATCACATTGACTTTCATGCCGGTGCTTGTTATGTTATATGTTTATGAAATCCGGAAACATCGTTGAATATATCGACCGCCAGAAAATTATGTGTGCGGTAATATTGGAAGTTAAAAATCAAAGACTCAGACTTCTAACCGAATCCAACCGTGAAGTCAACCTTTCAGCCAACCGCCTGGCCCACACGTGTGAAACCTGTCTCGATGTGTCCATAGGACGAAATAAGATGGTTGACACACTAAAAGAGATCGTCGGCCGACGCAATGCCTTGATCAACAATGTCGATATCAAGGAATTGTGGGAGGTATTAAATACAGAACAAGAATGGATCGACTTGAAAACAATGACGGAATTCTGTTTCCCGGACAGTCCGAATGATGATCACGAGGCAGCTGTGGTCAGGGCCTTTTTTCAAAACAGGTTTTATTTTAAATTTCAGCACGATCGGTTCTTTCCGAACACCCAGGACCACGTCGAACGAAAAATCGCCCATGAAAGAGAAGTTGCCCGAAGAAATCGCATCATCCAGGAAGGCGGGGACTGGCTGGCAAATGTGATGAACGATAATGATCCCTCAATACCCGAGGATAAATTAGAAATCGTAGATTTGCTCAACTCATTTTATCTTTTTGGAAAGGAAAATGAAAACTACGATCTTGGAAAGGCAATACTTGCAAGGGCGGGCATAGACCCTGATGAAGAACTCTTCAATGTTTTGGTAAAGCTGGGCGTATTTAGTGAAAACGAAAATATAGACCTTTACCGGTATAACATATCTGCCGATTTCCCTGAAAAAGTGAATCAATATGCTACTCGACTCATCGCTTCAACCCAGGATTCTTTAGACACCAACCATCGAAAAGATTTAACCATGCTTCCTTTAATGACCATCGACGGTCAGTCAACCTTAGATTTTGATGATGCGATCAGTTTAGAGGATTGCGGAGATCATTATCGTCTGGGCATTCATATCGTTGATGTTGGACACTTTGTTAAAAAAGGAGATATTATCGACCAGGAAGCCCTTTCCCGGGGAAGCTCGATTTATATGCCTGATCATAAAATTCCCATGCTGCCGTCCTCTCTGGCCGAAGATCTATGCAGTCTTAAAGCCGGTCAGCTGCGCCCCGCAATCAGTATATTGGTCGATATAGACAGATCCCATGAAATAACCGATTATGAAATTACGCCGAGTCTCATCAAGGTTGAGCAACAGTTGACCTATTACGATGTCAATATTATTGCAGATGACAATGAAGATATTATTGCCCTTCGAAACATCGCAGAAAAATTCCGCCAAAAACGGATATCCGCCGGCGCTATTCAGATAACGCTGCCGGATATCCATATCTGGATCGCTGCTGATGGTGAGATCACCATCAGCAGGATTAACAGAGAAAGCCCTGGAAGAATGTTGGTTGCAGAAATAATGATCATGGCAAACTGGCTAATGGCCAAGTTTTTGGCAGAACATCATGTTCCTGCCATTTACAGGTCCCAGGCATCACCGAGGGAAAGACTCTATAAAGGAAATAATGGCACACTGTTTCAAAACTGTATGCAGCGAAAGCTGTTGAGCCGTTTTATTCTCAATCCCGAACCTGAAAATCATTCGGGATTGGGATTAGATGCCTATGTCACCGCAACATCACCGATTCGGAAATATTTTGATCTCGCCACTCAAAGGCAGATTCGATCGGTTTTCGGTCTGGAAACGCCTTCAACACGTGAAGAAATCAATGATGTCATTCAGTTCCTTGAACAACCCATGAGCCATGTTGCTAGAATTCAATACCGTCGCCATCGTTACTGGTTATTGAAGTACCTTGAAAAACAAATCGGGCAGAAAG
>JASFGF010000418.1:0-3159 GCA_050123915.1 Desulfobacterales bacterium
TTCTTGAAAATTAAAGGTCAGAAAATTTGTATATAGCGAATATCAAAAGTTTTACACCATTCAAAAAGAGCGAGGTTGCTCAATGGATGGCAGGTTTTACTTGGATTCGATATTTTTAGGCCTTTTTACCACGGTCAAAAGCATCTTGAACCGTTTTACAGCGGTAACAGAATGGGGAATGTCCGCCGGCATAACCACGACCTGTCCTTTACTCACGGTCATTTCTTTTCCATCAATATTAACGAGTGCCTCACCATCCAAGATTTGCACCATTGCATCACCGGGAGCCGTATGTGTACTAACTCCCTCCCCCTCGTCAAATGAAAACAACGTTAGGCTGAGGGATGAATTTTGTGAAAATGTTCTGCTTACAACCCGTCCCTCTTCATATGCAACCAATTCATCAAGATGATGGGGTTCTGAGAATGTTATGTTTTTTATAAGTACTGGTTTATCCATTTTTCCTCCTGAGTATTTTGGAAAGCCGGTTTCTTTCAGCCATTTTCTGATGATGTTTTTTGACGGTATTCTACCTGAACATATGACCTTTCCATTAACAATCAAGGCCGGTGTTCCCTTGACGTTGTATTTTACGATTTCTTCGACATCTCTAACGTGTTCAAGATCAGCAGTTAAGCTCATTTCTGATAAAATTTCCATAACATCATTTTCAAGGCTATTACACAGGACACAACCTGCACCAAGAATTTTAATTTCAAGCCCTTGATCCTTTTCATCATCAAAGGGCTGACCGAGAAATTTTCTAAATTCCCTGACAAATGCACGCCCATATTCTTTTTGTACCTTGTCGGAGATGTAATTTATTTTTGACAACCGGTTTAATAATTCTTCAGTGACCACATCATCAGGTTGTTTAGAATATAACGCTTCTATCTCTTTAAAGGTTTCTTTAAGACCCACAAAGCCAACTTTGTGTTTACCGATTTTTATCTGGGTTACATCAGATTTCGTCATGGATTAATACCCGAGTCTTATATGAAAATTAATGAGAATTTTTTAATCCTTAATTGAACGGGTTTAAACAACACCAAAGTATCATAAATTTTACCCGAATGCTAAATCGGATCATGATCTGTTTTTCTCATCAATTTTCACCCCAAAGGGCGAACCGGATGCTTTCATATGCCGCGTTATTAATGGCTCGCAATAGCCAGACCATGGCTTCTCCTTTAAGTGCCTTGCATATGAAAGCCTCAGATTCGTGAACGATTCAGGTAATAATACTCTGATTGATCGTAAAGAATATGGAAAAATATTGTATTCGTTTATTGCATGTTGCATTATAATGGATTCAGATATATTTTCAAAGCTCTTTTATAACTCAAACGCATCGATACCTCGAAAGGCCGATCTTGACTTGGATGTTTTCGCCATTATCTTATAACGCGATTCAACCTGCGTCATAAACGGAGGAAAGTTCTATCCGAAATACCCCTTTTTTGAAAACTGCACACCATTTTATTGCATAAATAATACCATCTTTCAGAGGAAACAATGGGTATATTAAATGTATTGATTCAAACCATCGGGGGTCTGGGCCTGTTTGTCCTAGGAATGAAAATGATGACCGAAGGTCTTCAAATGTCTGCCGGAAAACGAATTAAAAAAATTCTGGGGGCGGTGTCTTCGAACCGGGTTATCGGCTGTCTCACCGGAGCGGGCGTTACCGCCATGGTCCAATCGTCCTCGGCCACGACCGTCATGCTCATCGGATTCGTGAGTGCCGGATTGATGACATTACAGCAGGCGGTTGGGGTTATTCTAGGCGCGAATATCGGAACGACGGTGACCGCCCAGTTAATCGCCTTTAAACTGACTGAAGCAGCGCTGCCGGCCATTGCCATCGGTGTCTATTTGAAATTCTTCACCCGCGCAAAAAAATATCGCTATATCGGTGAAGTCATTTTGGGTTTCGGCCTCCTTTTCTTCGGAATGACGGTGATGAAACATGGGCTGGCTCCGATTAAAAATGATCCCACCTTCATTCAATTCTTTACCAAATTTGATCCAGGAAGTGCCGCCGGCCTTATACTTTGTGTGTTTATCGGCGCTGTTCTTACCATTCTGGTTCAATCCTCATCCGCTACAATCGGTTTGACCATGACCTTGGCCACCCAGGGACTATTGACGTTTCCGGGGGCGATGGCCCTGGTTCTGGGAGAAAATATCGGAACTACCATCACTGCTGAACTGGCAACCATAGGCTCCTCGAATATCAACGCTCACAGAGCTGCAAGAGCCCACACAATGTTCAACGTCATTGGGGTCACTTTTATGCTGATCATCTTTCCGTATTTTATTGATTTGATCGAGTTCGTCACAACGTTTCTGGGTTCAGGGCCCGTCAATCAAGTCGTCGAAAACGATGTGGCCAATATTGCCCGTTACATCGCAAATGGACACACCCTGTTCAATGTCATCAACGCAACGATCTTTCTGATCTTTCTTCCGCTGTTGATAAAGGTGGCGATTTTACTGTCTCCGAAGGAAGAAGCGCCGGAAGATATTTTCCGGCTGCCCGACTTCGGCATCCAGTTCGATGACACACCGATCGCCGCTCTGGCCAAGGCCCGTAGTGAAATCAAAAGGATGTCCGAAATCGCTGCAATAACGCTCAAAGATACAGTTCTGCGGATCGAAGACAGGGATTATAAGCTCTTAAGCAAATGGAAACGTATTGAAAACCACTTGGATGATATGCAACTGGAAATCACTTCATATTTAACCCGGATGTATGAAAGTGACATCAGCGAATCTGAGGCAAAAGAAATTTCAAGTTTGATGAGGATGACGAACAATATCGAAAGAATCGGTGATTCCGTGGAGAACATCGCTCAACTTGCTGAAAGCATCATTGAAAATAATGTGTCATTCACAAGCTATGCCATTGTTGATCTGAAAACCATCTCTGAACAGACCATAGCTTTCCTCGATCTTGTAACACAGGGAATTCATCGTCCGGTTGAAAATTTTATGAAACTGGCCGATGAAATGGAAAACAGCATCGATTTAATGCGAGAAGAGATGCGACAAGGCCACATTAGAAGGCTGCGCTCCGGTGATTGCGGTATTGATCCGGGCCTGGTGTTCATCGACCTATTATCGAATTTTGAGAAGATCGGGGACTACTGTTTTAAT
>JASFGF010000419.1:0-3155 GCA_050123915.1 Desulfobacterales bacterium
GAAGTTTCTGAGCAGACAACTCGTATTGTTCTTGACCATGAACCGGCACGACTTGAACTGGCGGATTGGACCTATTTGAATCAAACAGATTCCAAAATGAGCGCAAGGATCAAACAACTCACCAATTTATTTCGGTCATCATAAAATGAGTTTTTGTAAAACTCTCCATTTACATCATCAAAATCGACAACGTACCCTTTCAGCGAAAAAACCTTGACCTGCATGCATAATGGAAAGAATAATAAGGACGATCCAAATAAAAAATTAGGAGCATATAGGCAGTGAAACTGAACTTGTTTAAAAAACCGACCCTGCTGAGCCTTTCAAAGACCTGTGGTTGAGCCGCAAAAATCGACCCGGTCGGGCTTGGCAATTTGTTGGCGAATCTTCCAAAGAATATAGATCCGAACTTGCTGGTGGGCTATGAAACAAGTGATGATGCCGGCGTTTATCGATTAACCGATGATCTGGCCATTATCATGACGGCCGACTTTATAACACCGCCGGTGAACGACCCGTATATCTATGGTCAAATAGCGGCAGCAAATGCCATCAGCGATGTCTACGCTATGGGTGGACAACCCGTCGCATGTCTCAACCTGGTCAGTTTTCCCTCTAATAAGCTGCCTCCGGAGGTCCTTCATCAAATCGTGGCCGGCGCTTTGAGTAAGATTACCGAAGCCGGTGCTGTATTGGCGGGCGGGCATAGCGTGGAAGACGATGAACCCAAATTCGGTCTGGCAGTCACCGGTATTGTCCATCCGGACAAATTCTGGACCAACAAGGGTGCTCAACCCGGGGATGTGCTGATTCTGACCAAACCCCTGGGAAGCGGTGTTTTGTTTAACGCCAATTTAAAAAAATGGGTTTCCAAAGCGGCCATGGAGGCCTGCTTGTCAATCCTTATAACGCTCAATCGAACCGCTGCTGAGGTGATGTCCGGTTTTGATATCCATGCCGCAACAGATGTCACTGGATTCGGATTGGCCGGACACGGGTTTGAAATGGCCAAGGCATCCGGAGTGTGTTTGGAAGTCAGTATCAAAGATCTGCCGATTATGGACGAGGCGCTAATGGTGTATAAAAAAGGAATGACCACCGGCGTAAACGCTTACAATCGGCAAATGGTGGAACAACATTTGCGGCTTGAAACCGATGTATCCCCCTGGCACGAAGAAATCGTATTTGACCCACAAACCAATGGTGGTTTGCTTGTTGCGGTGACGGAGAGCCAGGGAGAAAGTCTCGTCAACGCTTTGCATGCCAAAGGGGTGACGGCTGCCAGGATCATCGGCAGTATTCATGAACTTAAAGCCCGGATTCATCTGAAACTCAGGTAAATGGATTTCGACGATTCATACCATTTAACTACAGTCGCTGTAGTTTTTCAGCGACAATTTCTGGCAAAGGAATTGCCTTCCAGGTGTGATCGATGGCAACAAAGGTCACATTTCCTTCTGCCATCAGCCGGGTTTCCGGCGGGCGGTAAAAATGAAATTGAAAGACAAGGGCTTTTTCTTTGATTTCTTTTATTGATGTGTGCATTTCAAGCAAATCCCCATAGTAGGCCGGGGCTAAAAAATGGCAATTGGCAGCTACTTTAGGCATGCCGTATTTTTCTTTTTTGTTGCGAAAAAAGGTCTCCGGAGGTATGTCGATATACCGGAGAAATTCTTCAATCCCCTCATGGAAATAGCGAAAATAGGCGACAAAATAAACAACACCATACGGATCCGTATCACCGAAGCGAACCGGTATTTTGGTTTTATGAATAAGCATGTTATACCTCCTGCGGGTAATGAAATAGAACCTATCTCAAAAAAATCTAAGTGCTCATGGCTGTGTTACGAAACGGTTCAAAATGCTCACATACTACGTGTATGCTCCGCTTTTTTACCGTTTCACGCCTTGCCCTGAACCCTAATCTTATTTTTGAGATAGGTTCCAACTATTTCCTTGATAAAAATATTGGGTGTTCTTAAACTAAAGAGATTATGATGCGATTTTTTAAATGTTTTTTTCTGGTTGGTTTTTTTATTATTATCTGTTTCAGCCAAACGACGATAGCTGCTGAAAACATCGACGTCGATTTGGTCAAATTACAAACCGACGACGGCGTCAAGCTGACCGGTATTTTACGCAGGCCCCGTATGACCAGAGCAGACGCCTGTGTGGTATTGATCCACGGTTACAGCGGCAACTTTTATTCAGGCATCATGGACTTTCTTCCTAAAGGCTTGGCCGACAGAGGATTTGCCACTTTGGCGCTCAACATGCGTGATCATGATCGGGGCCCTAAAAAAAATAGGTTTGAAGAAAACCGTTATGATATTGCGACAGCCATCGATAAAATGGCTCAGCTGGGTTATCATTCTATTTTCCTTTACGGGCACAGTATGGGGACCAACCGGGTGCTTTATTACATTGCAGCCACCCGGGACGTAAGAATTAAAGGCATACTTCTAACCGGCCCCCCGGGCAATCTTTTCGAGTGGAATATCAGTGTATTCGGACCAGAGACGGCACACAGCGTCCTTGGTCAGGCCCAGGACCTGGTGGCAAAAGGTAAAGGAGATCAATGGATGCTGATTAATCTGGGGCCTTTGGGCAAAGCGCTTTATACCGCCAACCATGTTGTCAGCCTCAGGGGCCCGCAAACCGTATCTGATCCCTACAAAAACATTTCCCGTATTTTTAAACCCATACTCATTGTTCACGGCCTTGCTGATCGCCTGGCCAATCCCGATGTCGCCGATCGCCTCAGAAACAGTGCAACGCCTAAAACAAATGTTACTGTTGTCAAAATTCCCGGTGCCAACCACCGGTTCAGTCATCACCAAAAAAAACTTATAAGCGTTGTAAACCGATGGATGACAGAGCATCTGAATCATTAATCTGAAAACTTTGAAAAACGCCCCCTTTTGCCCAATCTTAGCGTCAGACTCAAATTCTTTAAAAGAAGTGCGGACTAATATAACTGTTTAAGTTCGCTGATAAGATGTTTAATTTCTGATCTGTTTAATTTAAGTTCAACTTTTCCCCCGCCGGGATGTGCAAGGTTTAACGTACAACCGTCGTTGTTTTTTATTATCGCCCATTTTTGTCCCTTTGGAAATACAAGAGATTTATCCAGCCAGTCGTCGGGATCGAGCTCG
>JASFGF010000420.1:0-3143 GCA_050123915.1 Desulfobacterales bacterium
CAAAAATTCTGACCCCGCTTCTTGATCTGACAAAGGGCTTGGAGACAGCCAGAACGCCTTTGATCGAAACGGCGCTTCAAATGGGGATCAGGTACAAATCTGCATTATCTGCTTATGAAGCTGCCGTGAAACGACAAGTGGCATGTATGGATGAAATGAAACATATTGGGAAAAAAATGCTTCAACAACTCGAAACGGATCCGAGTCAGATCGCTGTCGTAATTTTTGCCCGACCGTACAATGGATTTGTTGAAGAAGCGCACATGGGTATTCCTCACAAACTCGCATCAAGAGGCATCCCTGTCATCCCTTTTGATTTTCTGTTATTTAACCATGAAACATCAAAACGCCATATGTACTGGGGGATGGGCCAACGTATCCTTCAGGTTGCTAAATTAGTTAAAAGGCATTCTCAACTTTTCGGCACTTTTGTCACCAACTTTTCCTGTGGCCCGGATTCGTTTATTATTGGGTATTTCAGGGACATCATGGGCCGCAAGCCTTCTCTGACACTTGAATTGGACAGTCACACGGCCGATGCCGGTCTGGAAACCCGCATCGAAGCGTTTATCGATATCATATCTTCATACCGACAACTGACAGCAAAGCAAAATGTTGCTCTAAAGAAACGGACGTTCATCCCTGCTCGCACAAAACTGGAAAACAACATCCCAATGGTCATAACGTCTTCAGGCGAAACGCTGCCAGTGACCCATCCGCGTGTGAAACTATTGATTCCGTCTATGGGGAAACTAACGACCGAATCTTTTGCGGCGGTATTTCGCGGCCTCGGTTTTAATTCCATCGCTCACCCTCCATCAGACGAAACAATTTTGAAACTTGGACGGGCAAATACGTCCTGTAAGGAATGTCTGCCCTTGATACTCACCACAGGAACATTGCTCAATTTCATTTACAACCAAAGAAAAAAAGACGACATCCTGGTTTATTTTATGCTTACCGGTTCCGGTCCATGCCGTTTTGGCCAATATCGGATTTTCATGGAAGATCTGTTAAAAAGGCAAGAAATACCGGATGTGGCGCTTTTTTCATTATCATCAGAAAACTCCTATGCGGGTTTAGGCAACGATTTTCACTTAAAAGCATGGTGTGGTGTGGTCGTATCCGACATCATGGAAGACATTCGATCAATGTTGTTGGCCAATGCTGTTGACGTAGAATCGGCGATCCGAATTTTTAATGAAGAATGGGCGTTAATTCTTCGTAATTTTGAAAAAGGGAATTTTTCTCGACTCGAAAAACAACTTGCCAAAACAGCCGAGCAATTTCGTGAAATTCCCCTGAAACATTCACCGGAAGCCGTGCCGACAATTTCTCTTGTAGGTGAAATATTTGTACGAAGAGATGAATTGTCCAGACAATATCTGACAGAACGGCTTGCGGAAAAGGGATTCGCTACGATCTGCTCACCCATTGCCGAATGGGCGCTCTATGCCGATTATTTGGTGGACAAAGGACTTGTTGATTACAACATGTCAATACGAGAAAAGCTTCTGTTTTTACTTAAAAAAAGATATATGGCTCGATATAAAAAGCGTATCAAATCGATACTGGCAGGCTCGGGACTGGTTCATGCGGAACCGTTAAATATTCGATCCATTATAAACAATGCCTCCCCTCATCTATCACTCAATTTAACGGGTGAAGCCATTTTGACCGTGGGAAGCTCCTTGACTGAAATTGCGTCACACACTTGCGGCGTTATCGCCATCGGTCCTTTTGGCTGTATGCCAAACCGTCTGGCAGAAGCCCTCCTTAGCGAAGCCATGACTCATGAAGGCAAACTGGCAACGGACCCAAACAATAAACAACTTCGATCCGTTCTCACCAGTTTCGACGACCTCCCTTTTTTGGCCATCGAAAGCGATGGTTCCCCCTTTCCTCAACTTATCACCGCAAAACTGGAAAGCTTTTGTTTACGAGCAGAGCGATTGCATAACAAAATGATATCTTAGCTGAGCCTTTCAAATCTTAAGAGGGAATAAAAAATCATATATTTTTAATGAATTATCTTCATTTGAGTTTTTAAGATTTGAATCCTTCAGTTTAGGCAAAAATTCCTTGACAGCGTCAGCAGATCCATTTAGAGTCTGACGCCTATAGATTACAATAGATTCAAAATATAATGGTATTGAATTTATCCCTCATATGTTTTATTATTATATATTGATTCTAAAAAACGGAAAATGCACCGTTTTTTGTACAAGGAGGGTCCAATAAAATGAACGAATTGCTGGCTCCCGGCGGCAGCCTTGCAATGGTGGAAGGCGTTTTGAAAAGCGGCGCCGATGCCGTCTATGTTGGGGCAAAAGGTTTCAGCAGAAGAAAGTGCGCCTGGGAACTCGAAGATAGCGATATCAAAGAAGCCGTGCGCATCGCCGACATCTATTCAGGCAAGATTCGGGTGGCGATTAATGCAGAAATTCAGGAAAAACATTTTATTCGAGTATTGAGCAAAGTCGCTAAATGGGCACAATATGGTGTAGAAGGAGTTATCGTCAAAACTCCGGATCTCATGCGACTTATCCAACGAAACTATCCGGAACTGGTTATCCATGCCAGCGTGGGCTGTAATATCCAGACAAAAAAAGAAATGGAATATTATCGAGAAGCCGGCGCCACCCAGATTGTGGCCAGTACCGAAATCGATACCGTACAAAAACTGAAAGCGTATAAGAAAACAGCAGATGACGTCGGTGTTCTCACCGAAATACTTATCCACGGGAACCGTTGTATCGGGGGTGTGGGCAATTGTCTGTTTCATGAAATGACCAGCGACTCTTATATTAAAAAAGTTCATCACGATGAAAACGGCAATGAAATCGTTGAATACGAAGGCTGGCCGGATAGAAGCGGCAGTTGCTTTCGATTCTGCCTCCTTACCGAAGCCCAGCGGGAAAAACTGATGCGCCGTAAGGGAAAGAGTTCTGAAGAAATCACCCGTATTAACGAAACAATCCGTCGTCAACCGAATGTCGCCTTTGCCATTTCCGGCGAAGAACTGAAACAGTACGTTGATTTGGGTTTACAAACCCTCAAAGTCCAGGGACGTGAATATCCGGTGGCTTTAATTTCTGAAATGATTCATGCATACCGAACCCTTATCGATGGATTCAGTCAAG
>JASFGF010000421.1:0-3140 GCA_050123915.1 Desulfobacterales bacterium
AAGGGTGCAAGGGGTCAAGAATTCGAGTGGAATACTAAAGAATGTTTTATATATCTTATGGTTACGTTTGCGAATTGGAAACGCAGATATTATTATCAGAGGATTTAAGTTTAATTGAAAAAGGTGAATTGGGTACATTAAAAAAAGACATCGCAGAATCGAAAGATTGTTAAAGCACTGATTATATTTTTAGAAAACAAACCCTTGGGCCCTTGGGCCCTTGACCCCTTGAATCCTTGGACCCTCTTCTCCAATTAAATTGGAGAAGAACATACAATAATTATGAATCTTAATCAAAATAAACTCCGACATGGCTTGAATTCCGGAATTCAAAAAGGATGGCGCGGATTTGTATGGATGCTCAAAATCATCGTGCCCATATCTTTTCTTACCGTTCTATTAGAATATAGCGGCTGGATACACCATATAGATTTTATTATAAAGCCGGCCATGAACCTTCTGAACCTTCCTCCCATGGCGGCCCTTCCGTTGATCGTCGGAATGCTTACAGGAATTTATGGCGGCATTGCTTCCATGGTGGTCCTTCCATTGACGAATAGTGAAATGACCCTGATTGCCATCTTTCTTCTCATCTCTCACAACCTTATCCAGGAAGGAATTATTCAGGGTCAGTCCGGGTTGAACCCTTTTAAAGCCACACTTTTCCGCCTGACTGCCTCCGTAGTTATGGTTATCATTGTCGCCAGATTCCTTGGATCCGAACCTGAACATTTGATCGAAAAAAATCTGTCGGTTGCAATACAGCAGCCGCTGTTTATCATGATGAAAAGCTGGTTTATGGCAACATTATATCTCAGCCTAAAGATATTTGTAATCATCATGGTGATCATGATTCTGCTTGAAATAATGAAGATTTTTAATATTATTCATCATATCGTTAAAGTTTTGAACCCTCTTTTAAAGGCCATGGGACTCAATCAAAAAGTAGGACTGCTATGGCTTACAGCCATTGTCTTTGGCCTCGCATATGGAGGCGCCGTCATTGTCGAAGAAGCAAAGGAAGGGCATATTAAAAAAGAAGAACTTGAAAAACTTCATCTTTCCATCGGAATTAATCATTCCATGATTGAGGATCCGGCGTTGTTCTTATCACTGGGGCTGAGTGCCTTCTGGCTCTGGGTGCCCCGGTTTATCCTGGCAATCGTTGCCGTGCGTCTGCTTCATATATACTATAAAATCAAAATCTTATATAAACCTAAACTGAGTGTTTCAAATTGTGACCGAAAATTATGACTAAAGTTTAACGCGCTTGATTTTCAGTAACGTCAAGAAAGCGTCGCAGGCCTGGAAAATTTTATATGGCAGAAATATATCCCATCGGTGGTGGAAAAGGTGGTGTTGGAAAAAGTTTCATAACGGCCAGTCTCGGCGCATTAATCGCCAAATGGGGTAAAAAGGTCGTGCTTATCGATTTGGACCTGGGCGCTTCAAACCTTCATACCTTGCTGGGAATGAAAAGCCCGAAAATCGGTTTAAACAGCTTTTTAAACAAAACCGTCAAAAATCTTGAAAGCGCGGCGGTTCCAACAATGATCCCCAATTTATTTCTTATCAGTTCTTTTCATTGCTACATGGAAATTGCAAATTTATTTTATGCACAAAAGCTAAAAATAATTGATTCCATAAAAAAACTTCCTTTCGATTACATTCTTCTGGACCTGGGTCCCGGGACAAACTTTAACACGCTGGACTTTTTCTTAACTTCCAAAAAAGGAATCCTGATCTGCACACCCGAACCAACCTCTATCGAAAATTCTTTTCGTTTTATCAAAACCGTCTATTTTAGAAAATTAAAACAAATGATGAAAAAAAACACGTTTGATTCGGTGTTCAAAGACCCTTCTTCAGATTTAAATGGATCGGGAACCAATCCTCCTGATATCATAGAAACTGTTTTAAAACATGACCCTGGAAAGGAAGCGTTTTTGAGAAACACATTAAGCGAATTTAAATTCAAGCTTATTTTCAATCAATTTCGCAACAACGTAGATGCAACCCTGGGCGTTCAATTTGAAAACATATGCAATCGGCATTTTTATTCTATTTTTCAATTTCTAGGTAACATTAGTTATGACAGTCGGATTCATGATGCGATTTTTTCAAAAATACTTTATATCCATAAATATCCTCATACACAATCTGCTGCCGATTTAAAAAAAATCGCAACCCAGATGATGAGCAACATGCCATCTGCATCATTCGTGAAAGAAATATTATGAAAAAATTTGACGGATTGAATTACTATGAAATGTTGAAAATTCCGATGGCGTCATCTTATTTTGAAATAAAGCGGGCATATAAAGATGCACTTTCGTTATATAACGAAGACTCTATTGTTACCTATTCGTTATTCTCAAAAGAGGAAAGGGACAAAATTATAGAGGATATCGAAAATGCTTTTGCAACGCTAACTAATGATAAAAAAAGAGCGGCCTACGATCAGATGCTTGTCGATTCAGGGCAAGCGGAAACATTAATTCCATCTATGGAAAAACAATACTCATCAACCCCCCTATCTTCCACGCACGAAAGTGTAAATGAAAACCAGTTATATTCCCGGGTAAACGAAAAACGTCTCACAGAAGAGGTTAAATCACTATCAGATGAAATTCTTTTAAAAGAGCGTCTTTCAGGAGATGACTTAAAAAAGCTAAGAAAAGCCGTTGATGTCAAAATAATAGAAATTCAACATATTACCAAGATAAGGACCTCTGTTTTAAAGGCTATTGAAGAAAACCGGTTTGAAGAGCTCCCTCCGGATACCTATTTAAGAAGTTTTTTGAAATCCTATGCAAAAATTCTAAAAATAAATCCTCAGAAAATTATCGATGGTTATCTCAAAACCATTTCTCATGCAAAAAAGGAAGATGATTCAGACCCAAAATGACCAACTGCTGTCCAAAATGTTTTCCTACTAAATAAAATATCTGTATAGCAATTGTTGTTGCGAATGGTTTTGATACGGTAGTACGGTCAGGAATTAAGGGGATAATAATTCTTGAGATATCATTATCGTATCTCTTTATTTTTGAAAATAGATACTTGCACCCATTAAAAGGCCCCTGTCAACAGAAAACACTTCTCCAACGCAAAAAATGATCTTTTTCTTTGCAGGGATA
>JASFGF010000422.1:0-3137 GCA_050123915.1 Desulfobacterales bacterium
AAATTATGGAATCGGTTCATCCGTTTGGGTTGGGCGGTACTTACGGCGGTAACCCGTTAGCCTGTGCGGCAGGTCTTGCGGTCATGGAGATTTTTGAAGAAGAACATCTGCTTAAGACTGCAAAAGCGCTGGGTAAAAAGCTAAAGAAACGTTTTGATGCCTTCCAAAATGAATACGAAATTATTGGAGATGTCCGCGGATTGGGCCCCATGCTCGCCATGGAATTGGTTAAAGACCGGCAGACCAAAGACCCTGCAACAGACGAAGCCAAGGCGCTGGTTAAATTTTGCCATGAAAAAGGATTGATTATATTGGCTTGCGGTAACTTCGGAAATGTCATTCGAACATTGATGCCACTGGTCATCACGGACGAACAACTATATAGAGGTCTGGCCATTTTAGAAGAAGGCCTTAGGTTTCTTTCAAAATAAAATGAAAGCAGGAACCCAACACAATTCGCCGGTTTTTGAAAAGATCAAACGTTCACTCGATCCCGCTTATAGTTATTTGATCTTTGAAAAGGCGTTCTCATCTCTGGATAGCGGTGTGTTTCAGGGCCTTATTGACGGTATCACACATTTAAATTTAGAAATCTTTGATTCAAAAATTTACCATGACAAAAACCTTGGATTGTCCCTGCTGGTGGTAAGAATTGATCCGGGCAGAACAGATGATGTTATGCAGGACGTTCTCAATATCGGGATACCCAATGATGTGATTTTTTATTCCTATGGCAGCCGCATTTAACGTCCATGCCATATAAAAATAAACAACAATGAACAAAAGGAGGAGCAATCAATGAAAATTGACATTAGATTAATGGGAAAGTTAACCGTCTTTTTTACAATCTTTGCTTTCGTTGCCGTTTTACCGTTGTTACCCGCTTCAGCGGCGGCAGAAAATGTGGTCAAAGTGGGAAACATTATCCCGCTGTCAGGCCCCTCGGCATCGGTGGGACAACAGGGGAAACAGGCACGCGAAATGGCAGTGGCAGAAATTAATGCTGCCGGCGGCATCAAGTCATTGGGCGGCGCAAAACTTCAGATGATTTACGCCGACTCCGAATCCAAGCCGGAAAAAGGCGTGGCCGAGGCCGAACGTTTGATCAACACCGAAAAGGTGAACGTATTGACCGGCTGCTGGAACTCTGCGGTCACCTACCCGACAACAGCTGTGTCGGAACGCTACGGCATTCCTTTTATCGTTCCTGTTTCCGTTGCCGACAAAATTACGGAACAGGGTTTCAAGACGGTGTTTAGAATTGCCGCAAAAGACAGCTGGTGGACCCGTGACCAGTTTGCCTTTCTCAAAGACATGGAAAAAGAATTCAAAACTTCGGTGAAAAAATTGGCCTTTGTTTATGAAAACGGTGATTGGGGCAAAGGATTCGCGGAACAATGGAAGGCCCTGGCCAAAAAAGGGGGGTATAAAGTCGTGCTGGATGAACCCTATCCGTCTACATCCACAGATTTGAGTCCGGTGGTTCAAAAGATTCGACGCGTCCGGCCCGATGTGTTAATGCTGGTTTCCAATGCTGCAGATGCGATTTTGCTGACCAATACTTTGGCCGAGTATAAGGTGAAACTCAAAGCCATCATCGCCAGCGGCGGCGGGCATGCGGATCCGTCTTTTTTGAAAGCGACCGGAAAGAATGCCCGGTATCTCTTTGATATCGTTGAATGGGAAACCGATGTCAACAAACCCGGCGCCAAAGAGGCCAATGCCAAATATAAAGCCAAATATGGATATAACCTTGCCGGCGAAGCAGTTGACGCCTATCTGGCCATGTATGTGCTCAAAGATGCCTTGGAACGGGCAGGTTCTTTAGATCCGGCCAAAATTATAAAGGCGCTGGCAGCCACAAATTTGACCAGCGGACCCGGTATGATTGTTGGCTACGATGCAGTGGAGTTCGGCAAAGACGGCCAGAACAAGCATGCCGCCTTAATTATGGTCCAAGTCAACGATTTGGGGAAAGGCCTGGAAAGGATTACCGTATGGCCCAAGAACGCCCGCCGCAGCGGATATACGCCGGTATTTCCGATGCCTAATAAATAATGGAAACGATGTTTTTTTCAAATGAGAGCGTCATTTGCCAAGTGACGCTCTCTTCACCTTACTTTTAATCGAGATGCTGATATGAATTTTATTCTGGAAGGTACGATCAACGGTATATTGATGGGATCGATTTACGGTTTGACCGCCTTAGGCTTGACAGTAATCTTCGGTGTCCTCAAGGTGATTAACTTCGCACACGGATCTTTGATCATGGTCAGCATGTATGTTGCGTACTGGGCCATCATCTTTACCGGAGTGCATCCATATATTGCGCTGATTATCGTTGTTCCGGTCATGTACTTCTTTGGGTACTATCTCCAGGACATCATCATCAAACCCATATTTAAGGCTGAAAAGGATATTCGTGAGCCGATTACGGTCATTATCGTGACCACCGGTGTCTGGTACATTCTGGACAATCTGACACTTTTGATATTCGGCCCGCAGTACCGCAATATTCAGAACAATCCGCTGAGAGGAAAAATGCTGGAGATAGGGGATATGTTGATATCCGTTCCCAAACTCTGGGGATTTATCACTGCGGTGATTACCGCTTCTGCGATTTACTGGTTTTTGCAAAAGACACGGACGGGTCGGGCCATACGTGCCACCAGTCTCGACCGCGAAGCCGCCAGCCTCATGGGCATTAATCAGTTTAAAATCTATAACATCGCTTTCGGGATCGGAACAGCCATTGTCGGAATATCAGCGGTGACACTGGTTCCCTTTTACAATATTTTCCCCACCGTCGGCGTGCTCTTTGACATCAAAGGATTCATTATTGTGGTGCTCGGAGGATTGGGCAGTATCGGCGGTGCCATTTTAGGGGGGATTATCATCGGTCTGATCGAATCGATTGCACCCATGTTCATGACTGCCACCTGGGCGGAAGCGATTGTGTACGGACTTTTTCTGGTGGTCCTTTTCGTTAAGCCTTCAGGACTGTTTGGTGTAAAATATGACTGGTAATTGGTGAAACATTTTCAACAGGTAAGGGTATGACGCGTAAAAATATAAACACATCGGCTTTTATTTTGCTGGGGTTCGTTGCATTTGGATTGCCTCTGGTGCTCCGCAGC
>JASFGF010000423.1:0-3133 GCA_050123915.1 Desulfobacterales bacterium
GCCAGCGCAGCAATAAGACTGCTGTCCAGACCGCCCGACAAGAATGCCCCTAAAGGAACATCACTCATTAAACGTTTGACCACCGCTGTTTCCAGGGTTCCTCTGATTTTTTCAATGTAATCCTCCACCGGAGCCTTCCGGCTCAACACCTCGGGAACTGTATAAAAAGTAGAAAATCCCTGGGCAGAATGGAAAAAAGTACCGGGTGGAAGTTCCTGAACGGAGTCACAATTTGAGGGAAAGGATTTAAGTTCTGAGGCAAAAAGCCACGCCCCGTTTTTTTCACCCAGGTAGAGCGGTTTGATTCCGATGGGATCGCGAGCCGCGTAAAAATTGCCTCCATCGGCAACAACAAAGGCGTACATGCCGTCCAGATGCTCGACCATGGACACCCCATGGTCTTCGTAAAGATGGACAATGGCCTCGCTGTCGCTGGTGGTGTAAAACTGATGCTGTTTGGAAAGTTCGGGATGTAAATGTGGAAAATTATAGATTTCTCCATTGGCGATTACGGCCATGTTTTTTGCTTCGTTGTAAATGGGCTGATTACCGCCCTCAGGATCCATGATGCTCAACCGGCGATGTCCTAAAACCCCCGGACCATTTTGTGACACAAACATACCTTCTGCATCCGGGCCCCTGTGACTGACCAGTGACATCATCTTTTTT
Source organism: Desulfobacterales bacterium (assembly GCA_050123915.1). GTDB lineage: Bacteria > Desulfobacterota > Desulfobacteria > Desulfobacterales > UBA11574 > UBA11574. Next base: position 670 of record JASFGF010000423.1, read on the forward strand.
ACGAGCGAAACATCCACGTTTCCCCAAATTCCTACAATCCCGCACATGATTACAATTCTCCTGACGATCTATTTTGTGATTTCAAAAATTCCAACGAGTCCGTGCCCCATTCCCGTGCCAGGCTGAAGCTCCATTTCAAGCTTTCTAAGCGCAAAGCCGAGGACGGATTCGATCAGGTTGGCCCGAACATCTCCCCAATTTAACCACCCCACACCCTCGATAACCCGGCGCATGGTCTCCATGGCCTCCTGAAGGGGTTTTGGATAATAGGGAAGAATATCCGGAATGCATTCCAGTCTGCCGGTCTCGCAATCGTAATCACCGAGAAGATTCATGGTGTATTTGACCAGGGCGTTGCTGGACATGAAAAACAATTCGAAGAAGTTGTTAAGATGATCGAATCCCGGTCTGGGAACGTAATTTACAAATAAATTCTCTAAATCCGTCCGCACGTAAGTTTCAAAAAGAGCATTGACCGGATGGCGAAGCCTGGGACAGTTCTTGTTGTAGTCCCCCGTATCCAGATGACGGCCGATAAAAATCGACCGATCGAAGAAACGTAGAGGTTTAATTTGTACACCTGCCTCCTTGGATGCCTGTTCAATAATGTGCATCACTTCGTCCCGACATACCAGTTTCAAAGCAAAAGAGGCTACGTCTGCCGTTGCCCTTTCCTCTTCGGGATAGATATAGGATATGCGGTAGTCCATAAAATATTCCTTATCCGGGGGATGGTGCCACAGGTCCTGCCACTCAAGGGTATAACGACCGAGCCAGTCTCCCATGAAAAGTGCTTGTTCTGGCGCGTGTCTGCAAATGTCTGCTAAGATTTTAATGCACTGCTCATTGGTAAAGTGTGAAAGGGTGCCGAAAGAAGTAAAATAAAAATCGAACGGCGGTTCTTCATCCAAAAATCCGGGCATCATACCTTTGGAAATATCTCCCACTTCAAATCGTAATTTGGGTTTATCACCATAAAAGTCCAACGCCTGTTGAACTAAATTTTCGTTGAGATCAATGCCGACATATTCCTTGAGCATGTCCTCGGTGACGGCGTTGACAATATAATCATAGATACCAGGATCCTTGGTAGTAACCCCCATCATCAGGTCATATCCGTCTCCGCTACCGCAGCCGATATCCAGAATACGTATACGTTCCAGTCGCTTTCCTTTCCGCTCTACCATATCGTTGAGGAAGGGACGCAAAAAGATGGCGGTCACCTGATCTTCCCAAAATCTCCTGACGTTGTCATATTTCCCTATCAGGCCTGTGGCTTTGTCATACTTGCCGGTTTGAAATGCCTGGGTATATGCTTTTTTCTCTGACATCTTTTTCTCCTTGAATACTACGAATCAAACAGCCACGGTTTTCATCACTTCAATGGCTTCGAAGGCATCCCTGCAATGGGCATCGGCACCGATCTGATCCGCAAAAGCCTTAGATGTAGGGGCACCCCCTATGAGTACTTTAACGTTATCGCGGAGCCCTTCTTCTTTAAGCTTCTCGATGACCTCCTGCATTACCCGCATGGTTGTGGTCAACAGCGCCGAAAGCCCCAGATAAGGCGCCTGATTTTCTTTTACAGCTTGTACGATTGCAGTGGTTGGCACATCGGCTCCCAGGTCGACAACCTCGTAGCCTGCACCTTTGATCATGATCGATACGATGTTCTTGCCGATGTCGTGAAGGTCTCCGGCAACAGTGGCAATGACGAATTTCCCTTTGCTCTCAACACCCGCCTTTAAAAGGTGAGGGCTCATGATGTCCATGGCAACACCCACACATTCGGCTGAAGCCAACATATCCGGGATGAGGTATTCCTCGCGTTCGAATTTTTTACCCACAATTTCCATGGCATGGGTTAATCCGTCGATCACGATGGTTTTGGGATCTATTCCGCTTTTAAGTGCCTCATTTACCAGTTCTGTTACGGCAGGCTGCCCTTCCAAACCTTCGTCAAAGCCCTCGTCTTCGGCCTCGACACGCCCCTGAACAATGTTAAGCGCAATTTTTTCAATAAGTTTCTGATTATCCATGTATATGATCTCCTTTTTTTCGTGGTTACGACATAACGGTTATCATCCGGTCTGTTTGAGGTTGGGTAAAATCCCTGGAACCTCCTTAAAGATTTTTTTAACGATAGTGGATTCCAAATGCGCGGCTGGTTGTTGCTCTATTTTTTCCATATATTCAAGTGCGTTTTCCAAGACATTGTCTTCCAGTCCTTTGGCCTCGAACCGATAGGGGCTAGAAACCTCCCCGGCGTGCATGGCTTTTCGGACATGGCGCGCATAGAGTCGATACGGCGATGCCATGACTTTTTTTACCGTTTTGAGCATATCTTCTATGGCTCCGGGGTTGACGTTAGGTTCCCGCAAGCAATGTTTGATTTTTCCGATCTGTTCGTTGTCCAGCACTGCCTGGACCGGGCAGAAGCTGTTGGTTCGATCCAGCAGACCGA
>JASFGF010000424.1:0-3128 GCA_050123915.1 Desulfobacterales bacterium
AGTTCTCTCCTTCGAAGATTTTATTGATGAAATAAATGATGAATGGCTTGATATTAAGATTAAAGAATACTTGAGGATGATGGGTTCTAAATAGAATATTAATCTGCAGGTAGCCGGAGATGATTTGGCAACAATAGGATTTACTTATTCTGACACTGGAAAAATAAGATACCTGCATAAAAATTGTTGTAGTGGATGGTTTGCATACTGGCAAGAAATCTGTAATCACCCCCTTTCCATTCTTTTTGTTTCACCTAAAGTTTATATCGAAGTCACTCTTTTCGGCCCCAGTTGCCTATCCCGTGGGTTAAAATTATGTAAATCTTTCCATAGAATTTGTGTAGATTACCTCATAATCTCAGTTGCTTTGATATGAATCAGCACTGTCAGTCAAACCTTCCAATTAATATAACCATATAATTTTATTGCAATATAAATTGAAGTGTATCACAACCATTTGATTTTGCATGATTATTGCATAGTTTTTTAACTGGTGGTTAGGAAATGGCTTCTCTTATGCACGTGCATCTTAGTACTCGGTCAGATATATAAATTTTATATAACATGACAAATATCGAGCTAATAACGGCATATAAGGAAGTTGTTTCAATTAGGGTTTTAAGCCATTGAATCCCTAACTACCAACCTCCTGCAGCCCCTGGGTAAATGTAGCCCCAGGGGCTATTATCAATAACATTTTGAAAACAAACTATATTCTGAATTTTGTGATTCGAACATTACTATTTGCCATGCCAGCTGTTGAAAAGGAGGTACAATATTGGCATCTAATTTCCAAATTTTTTCCTTTAAAAATAAAGACAGCATCCACTTGAGATTGTCTGGTGATTTTGATGGAGGCTCTGCACACGAATTGATCAATACTTTAATAGAACAAGGTGTTGGTATTTGGGATATCTATATAGACACTAATAACCTGCAGACGATCCATCCATTTGGTATAGATGTATTTCAAAAGAATCTCAATGGTATCAAAAAGCAGTTAAAAAACCTTATCTATGTTGGAGCAAATAAACATCAAATTGCATCAGATTAAGAGGGGTGCTGATCATGAAAGTAGTACTTAGCTTATTATTTGTCATTGCAGTAATAGCAGCCATTTTAGTGCTTTGTGTGTGGTTAATGCTTTACAGTGCAAGTGCAGACTATTACCCCGATATAAAGGACTTATGACACGCTCAAAAAGTACGAAAAGAAATCCAAGAAATAGAGATGTCAAAACAACATCCAGAATGTCCTTTGTTTAATCACAGGAACTGCAAAGAGATTGATAACCGGAAAATCTGTGCAATTGTCCGTAAAGATAAAAAATGTCTCAGAAAACTTCCGAAGTCGGTAAAGAAGGCTAAAAAATAGCCCATAACCGAGAAATTGTCATTGACTGAATATCAAGATCCCATTTCATATAGAGATGGGGTTTTGTGTTTATGATATCTGCATATCAATTGTTGTTGTGGATGATGCAACTTATGGCACCCATTAAAAGGCCCCTGTCAAGAAAAAACACTCCTCCATCGCAAAAAATGATTTTTTTTGCAGGGACATCATCCAGTACGAGATCAGTCCCTTGTCGTTGCCTGCATCCGGGTTTTCAAAATTTATTGGTGCGGATTCTTATTCGATCTGCTACCAGGCACCCATCAGGATCAAGGCCAGTGGAAGAAAAGATAAAAGTTGCCAAGCGAAGCGGAGAGACCCTAATGGTCTCGTAGCGAAACAACCTTTCTTTTTCTTTACGACCCCTGGTCCGTTAAGCGGACCCCAGAAAAACATCGGTACCTTGTCATGTCCAATGGGTTGTGACAAAATAAAAGGCTCCAAGAGGGCCAGCCATAGAGGGCTCATGACAAGGGCAGACCTTGAAAAGGACATCCGCCTGGACTTTGTTTAAGGGAGTGCAACGGTGTGCCAACCAAGAAAAAGGGTTTTGAGCCACCATAACAGCGGGATCACCGTTGCAGTCCCGGGTTTATTGACCGAACAGTTCCTCACGAAAAGGAACTTGATCTTTAATAATGAAATAACAGATACGAGCCAGTTTATTACCGAGAGCTTTCGTTGCAAGGCTTGTATTTGCCTGAGCAACTTTTCGGTTATAGTACCTTCTGAATCGTTCGTTGTGTCTGCGACCCAACTGGGCCGCTTCGGTGAAGGCCCAACTCAAATACCTATTGCCGTTTTTACGGTTGCCATACCCTTTAATTTTGCCGTCGGAGAGTCGACGGGAAGGGACACACCGGCAATAGGATGTGAAATTACCCACTTTGGAAAAACGCTTGATATCACCGACCTCCAGCATAATGGTCAGTGCTAAGATATCGCCGATGCCCGGAACCGTCTTTAAGTGATGAAACGCCTTTTTGAGCTTGACTTTTTTTCTAATTGCTTTCTCTAATCCTTGAATCTTCTGTTTGAGAAAATTGATACTGTCTAAATTGGCCTGGGCGGAAAGAACCAGATACTCTTCTTCCAACCACGCTTCTAATTCTTTGACTGTCAAATGTCTCATATCATTGGCCCTGACTTTCATGGCACAGCATCGCTGAATTAACGATTGCAGGCTCAAAATATGAGCTGTCTTGTGCTGGACTAAGAACATCCGCTTCCGAGCCAGATCACGCACCGGACGATCCATTTTAGGGTAAATATATCCTTGTGGTAAAATACCCAAGATTAGAAGTTGGGCCAAAAAGAATGCATCGTGCTGATCGTCACTATGCTTTAATCCTTCATACTGTTTGATAGCTGATGGATTGGCCAAATGAGCAGATGAATATCCTGCATCCATAAGGCCGTCCACCAGCCAGTACCAGTTGAAGGTGGACTCAACCACAAAACCTTTGATTTGATCCCGAAAAGGGGCTAATGTCTGCAAGATGTGTTCAAGATGATTCGGAACTCTTTTTTTAAACACACGATTGAACGCTTTGTCCATAATACCGATATAAGTATTTCTTGAATGAAGATCTAATCCGGCGTATAGTTCCATTGAGCACCTCCTTTTGTTAAAGGGTTGTTAATTGGCTTAACCACTTATAACAAATCGCATCCTTTTTTGCGATTGGGAGGTGCCTTTTATATGATTATCAAGAAATCTGTAAACAACCACA
>JASFGF010000425.1:0-3113 GCA_050123915.1 Desulfobacterales bacterium
CTCACAGGGAGGCTGAACAGCTTTCCCACAGCATTATCGAGATCAAAGAAAAAGTCAAACTCTGTTCCATGTGTTTTGCACTCAGCGACGCGACAATCTGTAACATTTGCAGTAACCCGGCAAGGATCACTTCGACCTTGTGTGTCGTCGAGCAACCGGCCGATATGGTAGCAATTGAAAAATCCGGTTCCTTTGACGGACTTTATCATATCCTGGAAGGCGCACTCTCTCCAATGGACGGCATTGGTCCCGACAACATCAGGATCAAAGAACTTGTTACGAGGATTTCCCAAGGAAAGATTAAAGAAGTCGTTCTTGCCACAAGCACAAATATTGAAGGGGAAACCACAGCCGCTTACATTGCAGGACAACTGGAAAATCATGCTGTCAAAATAACTCGAATCGCATCGGGGGTCCCCATTGGCGGTGATCTGAAATATGTTGACCAGGTTACCCTGAAAAAAGCGATGGAGACTCGGCATGCCATATAAAAATTTAAAATCAAAAGATATTTTTAAATGCCAGAAATGTGGTGATTGCTGTAAGGGATATGGAGGGACGTTTATCACCGAAAAAGAAACCGAAACCATCGCCGCTCACCTTCATATGGATCCTGATACATTTGTTGAGAATTACTGTCAGGTTTCAGGGGGCAAGAGGATTCTTGCACAATCCGGAGATATGTACTGTATATTCTGGGACGGGCTGTGTACCATTCATCCGGTTAAACCCCGTATGTGTAAAGCCTGGCCTTTTATAGAAAGCATACTCGTTGATACCGGCAACTGGGCCATCATGGCTTCGCTATGTCCGGGTATTCGAACGGATGTGGCCAACAGAATAATAAAAAAATGTGTGGCCAGAGAACTTTCAAAAAATTTATGATAATTTCCAGTCTTTTATATCGGTTAGTTGATAAATATTTTTTTCCTCCCCGTCAGAGATTATTTTACGAAGAATATTCCTTTCTTCAAGGTCTTTCAGACTTTCGATTAGCAACGCCTCAGTACCATTCCACATGCTGGATAGATTCTTCGTAGAGATGACCGTGTTATTATCCGAGAGGTTACAGCATATCAGGTATACTGAAACCGTCTCCACCGATAGGTCCAAATTGAAAATTTCCTGGTTCATGGCCGGGGTCTGGTTTTGCGAATCCATAAGGCCTCCTCTGTTTTGGTCTCGGTCATGGATTGTTGTATAGGGAATATTCGTCCGTTAATTATAATTTTTGTGTTTTTTATATCAAAAATATAAGTGTATATCATCAAAAATCAATAAAAAGGATAATATGATCGGCGTATTCGATTCAGGAATCGGTGGGCTCACCGTTGTCAGATCTCTGATGGAGCGGCTTTCCGGCTATGACATTGTCTACTTTGGTGATACGGCGCGTACACCATACGGAACCAAGAGCGCTGAAACCGTTATAGGCTATTCTCTTGAAAACATTGAGTTTCTTTTAAAACACGGCGCAAAAATTGTTGTCATGGCTTGCAATACCGCCTCAAGTGTCGCTTCTCATCGTGTGGCTGAAACTTTCGATATTCCGATATTCGAAGTGGTAACACCGGCAACGGAACAAGCTGTTAACCGTTCTGGAAACTTGGCCGTGGGGGTCATCGGAACACGGGCAACGATAAAAAGTGGTATTTACGAAAAAAAAATAAAGGCAATGAAACCGGCGGCAAAGGTCTATTCCATTGCCTGTCCGCTTCTGGTTCCTTTGGTGGAAGAAGGATGGCTGAAGAAACCTGAAACCATGATGATCATTAAAAAATATCTGCATCCTTTAAGAACCAGACAGATAGATACGCTGATTTTGGGATGCACCCATTATCCGTTATTAAAAGATAAGATCCAAAGGAAAATCGGAAAAAAAGTGATTATCATAGACTCTTCGATTGCAGTTGCGGAAAAGGTTAAATCTTTTTTGGATACTCACCCGGAAGTTGATCATTTGTTGGGAAAGAAAGATGCGTTTAGGCTTTTTGTTTCAGATATCACCGAACAGTTTGAAAAGACAGCCAGGATCACGCTTAAACGTAAAGTGTTTCTTGAACATATAAAACTGTAAAGACCATCGGTTCGTTAAGGATTCGGTCTTATCTCAATAATTAAGCTGCTTTATTAAAAATGAATCTCCCTTCTCTAAAAGCTCCATGAAAATACTGCCGTTGTGTTCTTCCCAAACCCCTTTTTGGGATTGGTAACGGGTGAAAAATCTCCCGCGAATCATAAGATTTCCGCTGGCGGTCTGTTTTGAAAAAGACATCAGTTCAATCCGGTATGTAAGAGATTCCATGCCCTCCATATTTTTGCGGTAATCCGGCAACAATTCATGAAAAGGCGTATTGTTTTCAGTGGCATCCAAAGTAAAAAAAGTAATAAATTTGTCGAGATTTTTATTTGTATAGGCTTGGCAGTAGCTGTCTAAAAAAGATTTCAGTCGATTTAATTCGTTTTTCTGCCGATTAATATCTTCTTCAGACGTTTTTTGTCCCATTTCCTTTTCCGGTCCGGCCGAGGGGGGGGGGACCTCAGTTTCACCCACCTTTTCCACCCCAGGTTCAAGCGCAGCAGCTGTCACCGCATCTTCACCAGCGGTATCAGGCACCGCTTTTTCTTTCAACTCCTCCACATCAACTTCTTGTTTGATGTCGTCCTTTGGAGCCTCTTGGACTTTGGGAGTGCCAAGCGTCTGCTTTTCGGGCACTAAAGCATTAGCAGTGTTTACTGATATTTCTTTGGAAGTTTGGGATGGGAGTGTTTCTTTTGCTTTACCGGTTTGTATCGTGTCATCTACAGCAACAGTGTCTGTTTTGCCAGCTAAAAGCTGCTTTTTTACGGATTTTTCATCCTTTAAAAGATTGGCATCCGGTTCTGACTGTATCTCTCCGTTTCTTTGAGTCACATCGAGTAAAGCGTCCGTTGATTGGGCGGTTACACTTTCCGATTGAGCCGAAGAAGTTGATTTGGGTATTTTTTGTGCTTCCGGAGCTACAATTTGCACTTTTGTTGTTTGATCCACCGGTTCCGACATTTGAGGTACGAGGATTTCTCTCGAATGAATCGGTTTCTTCTGAACCTGTTTTATGGATTTCGTTTCCTTT
>JASFGF010000426.1:0-3095 GCA_050123915.1 Desulfobacterales bacterium
GACAATGATCTGTGGAACCCTGCACATTGGATTCCCCGCGGAGGGCATTGACGCCGCCGCCGGGCCGTCCCATGTTGCCGAGCATGAGCTGAATCATGGCCATCATGCGAATGTTCTGCACGCCAACCGTATGCTGGGTCCAGCCCATGGCGTACATGATGGTGCCGGTTTTGTCCGCCGCGCCGGTTTTTGCGTAAGTTTCATAAACTTTCTTAAGATCCGCTTCCGGCGTTCCGGTGATGGAAGATACGGTTTTGGGTGTGTAGCGTGAGTAATGCTTTTTCATGAGCTGGAAGACGCACCTTGGATCTTTGAGGGTTAAATCCCTTTTGGGTACACCGTTTCCATCTTTTTCAAACGCCCACTGTGATTTGTCGTATTTCTTTTTCTTGGGGTCGTATCCGGCAAAAAGGCCGTCTTTAAAATCGAATTTGGAACCGACTATAAAACTGGCATTGGTGTAGTTGGCGGCATATTCCTTGTGAAATTTGTTATTTGAAAGGATATAGTTCATCATGCCGCCAAGAAATGCAATGTCCGTACCCGATCGTAACGGAGCGTAGATGTCGGCTTTTGAAGATGTGCGGGTAAAACGGGGATCAACGCTGATGAGGGTGGCGCCTTTGTCCATGGCATTTCCGACCCATTTCATGGAGATGGGATGGTTTTCCGCTGCATTGGATCCCATGATCAGGATGCAGTCGGAATTTCGAATGTCGATCCAGTGGTTGGTCATCGCGCCGCGTCCGAACGACTCTGCCAGAGCCGCAACAGTGGCGCTGTGTCAGATACGGGCCTGATGTTCGATATAGACCAGACCTAAAGCACGCATGATGCCTTGAAGCAACCAGCACTCCTCGTTGTCCAGGGCCGCAGAACCCACGTGGGCGATGCCTGTGGTCCGATTGACCACCTGGCCCTTGGCATTTTTTTCTGTAAACGTTGCGTCGCGGGTTTCTTTGATTTTTTCCGCAATTTTCTGAATGGCATCTTCCCATTCGATTTCCTCCCACTCGTCGCTTTCAGGTGCACGGTAGAGGGGAAACCGCCTACGATTTTTATTGACCGTCATCTGATAGAGCGCGGCTCCTTTGGCACACAAGGCCCCTTCATTGATGGGATGGTCAGGGTCGCCTTCGGTGTTGAGGAGCTTACCGCTTTTTTTGGTGTGGCAAATGATACCACAACCCACTGCACAGTATGGACAGATGGTGGTGGTTTCCTTGGCTTTGAGAATCTCCAACTCGGCAGCGTAAGATTTTACCGGCCTTAAGTCAAAGCCCAGGCACATGGCGGCTGCAGCGGCACCCGCAGTGCCCGACCACTTGAGAAACTCACGTCGTGTAAGTGCCATATTACCTCCTTTCTATATAAAATAAACGTTTGTCCCGACATCGAACGACCGTTTACTACCTCCATCCCAGGAGATATATCGGCGGTCTGATGTTACGGTCAATTTGACCGTGTGTTGTCCGAAAATTCGGGCTGATCTAAAAAACTTTGGTTTTTACTTTATGAAAACTATTTATTTCTAATTACGAATAGTGAGTCGACGTTGAAAGGTTGAGCCACAAAGCATCTGGCTTTTCGGATCATTTATGACAAAACCCACACATTATGGGACCGCTTTTACGGCCCCAGTTGATATAATTTTCATGACATCCGATGCACTTTTTGTGAAATGCCGTCAGAAGGGGAATCGGGATTTCCTTTGTCAACCGTTTTTTGTGGCATGTGGCGCACTTGCTCCCTTTGCCCATATTTCTATTGTTGAAAACATTGAAATCATGGTGGCACACCCTGCATCGAAGGATAACTTCATGCAAATAGTGGTCAAACCTAACGGAATGTTCATGGTGCTTGCCAAATTCCTTGCTTTTTAGATTCATAATCCCTTCCTGCACCTTTTTGTCTTGGGACCATGCCATTGATGTTGCTATAAAGGCAGAAAGAATCAGACTGAAAATAATATACCGATACTTCATGCGCATCTCCTCCGATGAACTTATGTATACCTGGTAAAAATCATGAAAAACAGTTTTTGGTCAGTTATGGAAAGCGATACTTCGACAAGGAAAATGGAATCAATCTTGTGTCTGGTGATAAGGTTCGTCATTTATCAGTCTATTCGAATAATTCCATTTTAAAGTTTGGATTGTGCCCTTTGATTGAATACCACAATGTGAAATACCACAATGTATTAATACTTTTATAATGATATCAATATATTATGCACATTCGTAAAAATCAAGAAATATTTTAAAAGAAATACAATTAATGAATATTATTTATTTCAGAGAGTTGAAATGGAAAGCATCTGATAAATTTGAGGATTTACTCTACCATATATAGGGGGGCGAGAAAAGAGGGCTATTTTATCTGATGGCTTTCTTTTTGATGTCTTTTAAGTACTGCTCCCATTCCATTGGAAGAAAATGCCTTTTGGCGTTGTTGCATTCCTTACAAGCTGCAACGACGTTGCCTTTCGTACTCCGACCGCCTCGGGAAATGGGTACGATATGGTCCATGGTCAGTTCTTTGGGGGGTGTCGGGCGGTTGCAGTATTGGCAGGTGCCTTTGGCACAGCGGCGCTTCCACCACTGGGAGTTTCTGAGTTCTCTGGCCTTGCGCCGTTCCCTGTTCATTTCTTCTTCTGTCAGATTGTAGGCAAAAGGTTCCATTTTTCGTATTCTATTGATGAAGAGACAAGCCGAGACCTTCGATCCATTTCATGATTTCTTTGGTTAATATGTCATAAAAATTGGCAGATCCACCGAGCCCCTGCCTTCCAAAAAAATAGTTTATCTCTAAAAAAAGCGGTGTCTTAACTTTTTTTCGGGATGAAAAAAGAATATCAAAGCCGGCGAGATTGATCCGGGTTTGACTGCAAAAATTCTTTACGGATTCGATGGCTGTTTTTTGCAGGTCATGGTCGGTGTCGTAATCAATCATTGCTCCTTTTGCGACATTTGACAAAAAATGATCTGTATTGCGCTGGATCCGCCAGTAAGAAACAATTGTCCGGCCGATGACAACCACCCTGAGCGACCGGTTGTTTGCAGGTATATATTCTTGAATGATAAATCCCTTTTGTC
>JASFGF010000427.1:0-3093 GCA_050123915.1 Desulfobacterales bacterium
TTAAGCTTTCGTGAAGGTCCGGTGATTCTCGATTGCCTTGATCGGCTTAATCGTAAACCGGATCTGCTTATTTTCGACGGCCAGGGTATCGCCCATCCTTGTCGTCTGGGAATCGCCAGCCATATTGGGCTGCTTTCCGATTTTCCTTCCATCGGCTGTGCCAAATCCCGGTTGTGTGGGCAATATCAGGAACCGGGTGTCGAGCGCGGCAGCCATGTCCTGCTTATGGACCATGAAGAAGCCATCGGCGCCGTTGTGCGGACGCGAACCGGTGTTAAACCGGTGTTTGTATCCATAGGGCATTGCGTGGATTTAAAAACCAGTATCGATGTTATTTTGAGATGTTGTAAGGGATATCGCCTGCCGGAGACCACACGTATAGCTCATCGCCTAGCGGAAGAATGGAAAAAACTCAATTAGATGTTGCCCATTTCCGGATTAGAGACATTGTTTGGTTTTGCCAGGTATTGGACACTCGAAGATGAATGAAATGGGAAAAGAGGTTGTTCACAAGCCCGATAACCTTTTCTATCAGATATACTTTCTCGAGAACAACGCCCTCAAGGTCATCCGGGGTTTCCACAGGACCGGTCTCCGGCAGTTTCAGGTTGGAGATGTTGAGGCTTTCCCCTTTGAGACTAAATTTCCAGGTTTGAGCGCCGGTTTTGTAGGACAGATGTATTTCAGTGACCACAGCGCCTTTTGTAAGCGCCACCAGTCCTTCTTCCAGGCTGGCATTATCGCCTTTAATGGTGACGGTTTCTTTGGCATTGTTGTGAGTGTTTTCAAGGACCATCCGATTTCCGACGGTTAAAGATACAAAATCCGGGTCATGTTGGCGAAGCGAACGCTGATCGGTTTCAATCATGAACCACAGCCATGTGAGAAATTCGTTTCCCAAAAATTTGTAACGGTTATATGCAACGGCGATATCCAGCATCAGTTATTCCTCAGATCGGCTTTTTTCCAGTTTTCGTAAAATATCGCGTTCTTTATCCGAAAGTCCGGCCATTCGATCGGCCTTGGTATAGGGAAACAGGCGGATCAGCTGTAAGTTAAAGGATTTGATAAAAAGTGTCTCTAAAGCTTCATTGGCGGCTTTTAAGTTGGAAAAGAACCACAAAGAGGCGGTCTCGTACTCCCACACCAAATCATAAACATTCGGTGTGGCCGGAATTCGGTGGACAAGGGTGTTCACGACATGATCTTTGATGGATTTTTTTTCATTAACGGATAAATAATGCCGGCCGGTATCTGCCAGGCGCTTGGCAACGTAGAGGGCATAATGCTTTTGAATAAGCTTTGGCGGAAGAGATTTTTTGTCGATTCTCAGGGCAAAAACCATAGAGGCACCAAAAACAAATGAATAACCTTCAAAATCAGGCGCATACGGTGTCTCGAAGGACGTCCACCCGATGATGGCTTCAGAGCCGTCATCCTCGATTTTTGGAATCGCATGTTGTTTGAGGCCCTGGTAGACAGTTTCATGAACAGATCCGTCCAGTTGCCCGATAACCTGATAGCGCGTGATGGACATGCGTGATGAAAGAAGGCCCATAATATTCTCTTTTAGAATTCAGTTCCCAACGCAAATTGAGCACATAAGGGAAAATGATCCGATAGGTAAATATTGTTAAAGGTATCCTGGATAACCTTGCTGTTTATTAACTTGATATTCCCCCGAAAGAGAATCCAGTCAATAGGATCTTTGTCTGTAATTCCGGTAAATCCGTGGTGGGTTCCCGTAAAAGGCTTTTTAAAAGCATTTTTAAAATAGCCCGCTTTTACCGATGGTGAATCAACATGTCCCGTGAAAATATCATAACATGGACTGAACGGCGCCGTATTGAAATCTCCCATGAGAATAGCTGGGATCTTGCCTGGAAGATGAGACAGCCGATCAAGAATCAGTTTGGCGCTTTTCACCTGAACCGAAACGTCAAAGTCCATATGTGTATTAATACATATCACTTGTCGGTGGTCTTTTTTGAACATACCGACGGTACATTGTCTCGGCCAGATGCTTTTCCGATATCGGCTCGGTATCGAGGGCGTCGGGCTCAAAAAAAAATGTTCATGGTGAATGCAGTGCCAGTTTTTTTGATAAAAGATAACGTTGTTTTGCCAGAAAGAGGGTGAAGGGCTTCGCTTTCCGATGGTGTTGTATTCCGTCAATATATTATGGAGAAAATCAATCTGGAAGTCATTGGCTTCCTGAAAACCGATAAAATCCGTTCGATATTTTTCAAGAAAAGGCTGAAAGCCTTTCTTCCGATATCGCCAGTTGTTGGCACCGTCATCAGCCAGTCCAAAACGTAAATTTAGAGTCAAAACAGAAAACATCGTATTTTTTTAATATCAAAAATCCGGCCTGTGGTCTATATCAGAGATGATTTGGCTCTGTCCATAAAAAAACGGGTTAGAAACACCTAAAGTTTGAAGAGCGTAAAATGAATTCAAGCCTGCCCCCCCTGGTCGGACGCGTTCATATCAATTGATCGTACGAGTTCACGGGGTGTGCTTTCTGCTTCACGCTGGTGCTCAAATGTAAATCATGATACTTTGACGATAACAATTTTAACCAAGAGCATCCGCTTCGATCAGGTTGAGATATTGACTCATATCAAACCGGATCTTGTTAAAGTTACCGAATGTGACATCATAAAACGAAAGATTTAATTGGCGCTTTATGATATCAAAAATGGCGAGATAATTCAGAAGAATCCGTTTTTCCCACAAAAGGCCGATTTTAGAAGACAACCGTTGGATCGATTCTTTTTTACCCTCGATTTCAAGAAAATCTCCGAAAGGCATCGTGTCCAAACAAAGGTGCGTATCGCCAAACACATACGTTTCACGCCATTTTTCGTATACCTGTTCCCCTTTAAATCCTAAAGATTTCAGGATATGTTCCATGGCGTCAAAATCACTGACTTCAACTTCGAATTCTTTTAATATTTTAAATTGATTGTCTTTAAAGGGGGGTTCGCATTTATAAGTCAGTGTAATTTTATTATCTTTACGCAGCCTCAACAGAGATTTTTTTTGAATCAGCGATTTTTCAGCATCTTCAAATCGTATGTTGTTTTCAAA
>JASFGF010000428.1:0-3092 GCA_050123915.1 Desulfobacterales bacterium
AAAGATATGCAAAAGAATACGCATCACATAATTCGCTGCTCTGATTGTGGCGCAAAAAACAGGATATCTCATGAAAAGATTTCGGGCGTTCCAAAATGTGGAAAATGTGGAAGTGAACTGAAAATGGATCAAACCGAAGGAAATGTCGGTGAATCCTATCTGTTTCGGTGTACAAAATGCAGGACCCGGAACAAAATTCCCTCTAATAAAATAAATGCAGGCGCAAAATGTGGAAGATGCGGGACAGCCCTTGATACTGAAGAGCTTTTTATAGCGCAACCATTGATGATATCGGAAACCAATTTTGATCAACAGGTGCTTGGCTCACCTTTACCGGTACTACTTTTTGCCTGGGCGACCTGGTGTCCCACATGCCGCACGGCAATGCCGGTGATCGATGATTTCGCAAAAGATGCCAAAGGTAAAATAAGGGTCGGCAAAATGAACGTGGATTCCAGTCCGGCAATCTCATCAACATACCATATTTTGAGTGTCCCTCAGATTTTAATATTTGATAACGGCCGGTTGCAAGAAACCATGCCGGGAGCTTTGCAGAAACACGAGATCATGATGAAAATGGCCCGGTATTTCTGATTAAAGGATAAGAATGACAACATGACACCTGAGGATTTAAAATATTTTTGGGGTAATCACATCAAGGTCCGGATCGATGACAAAGATCTTGACTATTTGACAGCAAAGGAGATTGCTAAAAACAAGGCCACTGAATTGTCACAAGATCCCATGCTTCTGTCATGGTACTGCGGGAGGACAGGAGACTATTTCCCGAAAATAGAGTGTGGTTCCCGGGATAAACCGGTGTGGATTTTATTTGCGGAATCCAGAGGTGCGGATATTGCTGTCAATATTAATGATGGTGAATATATTTTTCTTTACCTGTCATTGTGATTCTATTTGTTTGCGGGGCATGGCGTTTTTCAAAACAACCGCTACATGGATGATCTTTTTTTAAACCGCATGATCACGCCGGAGGCGGATAAAACTCGCGGCAAGGGATCGTAAAGAAAGAACAGAAAACCGTCTTTGAAACATCAATAGTTTCGCTGCATTATTATAAAATTCTTTTAGAGAAACGATTTCAGCTATGCGCCTGTTCTTTCTAACGTTCCCTAAGCCACTCAAAAAGCATCCGATTTAAAAAAGATCATCCATTCCGCTGGTATTAAAGGATTTAGCATAAAAACTCCCCGAGAGTTCATTTATTGAAAACTAACCCGAGGGTTTCAACTTGTGACATGATAGAGATTATCGATCTTATAAAAGACCTGGTGCAATTCAAAACCATGCACTCAAGATCGGATGAAATTCACCGTTGTGCAGCGTTTATTGAACATTATTTGAACACGTTGGATGTTACATACAGACGTGTTGATTTTCATGGTTCACCCGCCATTATGGTGCTTCCTCAACATGGAATTGCCCCTTTGCTTTTGATGAGTCATATCGACGTCGTGGACGCTCCAGATAAGCTGTTCAGGCCGGTGATACAGGACGGAAAGCTTTATGGACGAGGATGTTTTGATGACAAATATGCCGTAGCATTGTCTTTGGTTCTTTTAAAAAACAATCTGCATCAAATTAGAAAGCAGGGCAGGGGGCAAAGGGAATTACCATTCGGGATTTTGATTACCAGTGACGAAGAAATCGGTGGCTTCAACGGTGCCAAAAAGACTCTCGTTGACATACAGACGGATTTTTGTATTGTACTTGACGGCGGCAGTATTGAAAAAATTGTTGTCAAAGAAAAAGGTGTTATCAGGCTTAAACTTATGTGCCGAGTAAAAGTGAATTCCGACAACAAACCATGGCATGGGAAAAATGCTCTCGAAAAATTGATGGATGACATAAATACATGGGAAATTTATTTTGTGAAATCAGCCCCCGATAATCCTCACAGAGCAATTACATGTAACCATATTCATTCGGAAAAATCGCGTCATGGCGTTCCGGTATTTGCCGAGGCGTGTTTAGAGATTCGGTATATGGAAACCGATGATCTTGAGAAGATGTTCAACGACATGCAAAAAGAATTGCACAGCGATATCGTTATCGAGGACGTCGAACCCCTCTTTTCCGGCGGTGAATCAGAACACCTGAAGTTACTTTTGGATATTTCGAAAAAGACAAGGATCGGGTTTGAAGACGGTGCCAACGATTCACGCTTTCTTTCGCAGTTCGGAATAAAGGGAATCGTCTGGGGAGCTGACGGCAACCGCAGCCAGCATACGCTGAACGAACATGTCGACATAGAAAGCGTTTATGAACTTTATGCACTTCTTGATGCGTTTATAAAACGGTGTGAATTGCCGGTCTGTTGAAATACGACTCGATAAAGATGCAGGAGCCTTTGATATAATGAAAAAAAAGAAAATAAAACTGATTTCCTGGAATGTTAACGGCATTCGAGCGGCAATTAAAAAGGATTTTTTGAAATCATTCAAACAGATGGATGCCGATATATTTGCCATTCAGGAAACAAAGATTCAGGATGCACAACTTACGGATGAAATGAAACATATATCAGGTTATGAAGCATTCTGGTCACAGGCCACGGTAAAAAAGGGATACAGTGGTGTTTGCACCTATACACGGATAACGCCCAAACGCATTCATTGCGGTATCGGTATCCCGGAGTTTGACAATGAAGGTCGCATTATCGAGATGGATTTTGATGATTTCATATTTTTTAACGTGTATTTTCCCAATGGACAGATGAGCGAAGAACGTCTGAAGTACAAACTCGATTTTTATGAAAGTTTTTTTGATTATGCCGATACCTATAAAAAGCAGGGTCGAAGCCTCATCATATCCGGAGATTACAACACCGCCCATAATGAAATCGACTTGAAAAACCCGAAAGCCAATGAAAAAACGTCCGGTTTTTTGCGGATCGAGCGGGACTGGCTCGATCGAATTGTAAAAAACGGCTATGTGGACACCTTTAGATATTTTTATCCGGATACCGTAAAATATTCGTGGTGGACGTATCGATTCAAGGCAAGGGAGCGAAATGTCGGGTGGCGCATCGACTATTTTTTTGTTACCGAAGATATTGTCGATAAGGGATGGAT
>JASFGF010000429.1:0-3091 GCA_050123915.1 Desulfobacterales bacterium
GTCGTACATCCCACAAGGCTTTCATGGTCAACTCATGGGCTTCCCAAAACGACTTTATTGCACTATGAATTTCATCTAAAGCCAGCTCTCCGGTCAGAGTATAAATAGTCAAGTTTTTTGTTTTGTCGATTTGTGACGTTATCGGCATCGTATAATCTCCTGCATGACCTGGATTTTGCAAAATTCAGACATGAATTTAATCCTTGAAATTTATCGTCGCTTATGTCGTTATATTACTGGAATTTTAATCGGACACCAACCGATTTGCAAGAAGAAATTCTTTTAGTGAAATTATCATTACCTGAGGACAAGGACAATGAAAAACTACAAACAAACCTGTTCCTGGACAAAAGGAGACCCTCTTCTTACAAAATATCACGATACAGAATGGGGCGTTCCGCTGCATAATGATAAAAAACTCTTTGAATTTCTAACCCTTGAAGCATTTCAAGCAGGATTAAGCTGGCTGACAGTTTTAAAAAAAAGAGAAAATTTCCGGAAGGCTTTTGATAAATTCGATTTCAACAAAGTTGCAAATTATGACCAGCGAAAAATAGATTCCCTGCTTCAAGACAGCGGAATTATCCGAAACAAATTGAAGATTGAAAGTGCGGTTACAAATGCAAAAGCATTTATTGACGTCCGAAAAGAATTCGGGACCTTTAATACATACATATGGAAGTTTACAGGCAGCAAGCCGATCCACAATGAATTCGAAGCTCTTAAAGACATTCCTGCAAAAACAAAACTGTCCGATCTTATCAGCAAAGATTTAAAAAAGAGAGGATTTAAGTTTGTCGGCTCAACAATTGTATATGCCCATATGCAGGCAACCGGTATGGTGAATGATCACATTAAAAGTTGCTTCAGGTATAAAGAGATTATCGATAAGTACGGGTAGGTGATGTTAAGCCTCTTTGCATTCCACCGATTATTGGGTGGCTACTTCAATTAAGCCGCCTTAAGATGATCATTAATATGTTACCAGATCCAGTCATTTAACGGTTGACCGCGTTCATAGACGCCTCGGGGTAGCGCAAACCTTTAGCGGCGCCTAATGGTGCGGCATGATTGATTTGCACCAGATCTTCTTTGCTGAGTCGTACTTTCAGGGCTTTGAGATTGTCTTCCAAATATTCGCTGTGTTTGGTGCCGACGATCGGCACGATGTCTTCCCCCCGGGCCAGCAGCCAGGCCAGGGAAAGCTGGGCCAAAGTACACTGTTTGGTGGATGCGGTCTCTTCGAGCTGCCGAAGAATATCAAGATTGTGCTCGAGATTATCTCCCTGAAAACGGGGAGAGTTGCGTCGCCAATCGCCTTCTTCCAAATCTTCGATTGTTTTGATCCGGCCGGTTAAAAAACCGCGTCCCAACGGGCTGTAGGGCACAAATCCGATTCCCAGTTCCCGGCAGGTGGCTAAAATCTCTACTTCGACATCACGGGTCCACAGCGAATATTCGGTTTGCAAGGCGCTGATCGGATACACGGAATAGGCACGCCGGATCGTCTGAGGAGCAGCCTCCGATAAACCGAGAAAACGCACTTTGCCTTGCTTGACCAGATCCGCCATAGCACCGACGGTTTCTTCGATGGGCGTATCGGGATCGACCCGGTGCTGATAGTACAGGTCGATGACATTCACGCCAAGGCGTTTCAAACTCGCATCACACGCCTCTTTAACATAGGAAGGTTTTCCATTGACGCCCTTGAAACTTCCGTCCGGACCGCGCACATTGCCGAATTTGGTCGCCAGCACCACCTTGTCCCGGCGATCTTTGATAGCACGACCCACCAGTTCTTCATTGTGTCCTGTGCCGTACATATCGGCCGTATCGAGAAAATTGATTCCCCAATCCAGCGCCTGGTGAATGGTGCGTATCGATTGTTCTTCGTTGGTCGAACCATAAAATTCGGACATCCCCATACATCCCAATCCCATGGCCGAGACCGTTGGGCCTTGTTTGCCCAATGTTCTAAAGTTCATGATATGCCTCCTTTTTCAAAAGGGTTGCGGGAACACCTACAGACCATTTCTCTTTGACTCCCGGCGTAAAAAGATATGTTGTAAATGTCTTGTATATCGTCATACTATAGCTCAGCTTTGTAATTTGTAAATACAGGATTCACTTTATTGGAGAAACCTATAGATTTAGGGGGTCTCGCAAATCATCGATTCAACCAACGCATGGGTGAATGGGGCGGGCCTTGAATAGTGAATAATTTCATGCAGCTGTATTGGCATCGATTATACGGCCGGTCTCAGAATGGATAACGAGCATTACTGAACAACTATTCTCGAATAAGCTTTTATAGACTTCATCACTCATAATGTCATGTCCTACTGATAACAAAAGTTTTTAAAACGTTTTGCGACGTTACTTCACAACGGTCACCATCACTGAAGAGCAGGTGATGAGGACTTTTTCAAAAGAATGTTAACACGAAACTTTGTATAGGCCTCAACCCCCGACCCTGCGAATCCGGTGCATGGTGTTGTTATGTGATTTATTCATCGCTTGACACCATTTCTCATCATACTCCAGACAACGAGGTGATGAAAGGGACGAATTAAATTGAAATAAACAGGCCCAGTCCAATTCAGGTACTTCACTGATGTAAATACATGAAATCTTGTTAGGCGGTTACTCAATTTTTCAGCTACCACCCCAAAATAAGCCTTTAAATGTTTATCTTCCGGTGTCTCGGAAACCCAATAAATATTTTCTTTAGCAGTCCTCACAATAAAGAAAGACGCCTTTTCACCGGGATCGAATGTAAGATCCTCTGGTTTAATTGAAGGTAGGACATCAGGTTTTTCATGCTTTACTAAACCTAGAATATTTACTAAAAATTTTCTGATCCCATACAGAAATACAATCCACCAGGGGTAATAAGAGAGCATTGCAGAAATAAAATGTCTTAAACTTACCTCACCCTCAACAGTCTTAATATCAGTATGATCAGCATTTTGGAAATAAATGTCTAATTCTCTGTGGCTCTGTATTTTTTCCATTTCTCGACTCACATAACGTCCGGAATCACCAGGCCGAAAAGCCTCGGAGCTTTTGGGATCTGGTGCATTCCGTTGTT
>JASFGF010000430.1:0-3090 GCA_050123915.1 Desulfobacterales bacterium
GGGAGTTTTTGGTTAAAAACGATCTGGTGGGATTTTTCGGCATCGGCAGCGGCCTGAACTGTCTAATGCTGGGGGTGAGGTGGTAACCTTATAAAGATTCAAGGGGTCGAGGATTCAAGGATTCAAATGAAATGTAGAAAAATTATAACGAATTAACAGCTTGGCAAAACCCCTATCTGCAATGCAAATATAGTATTCGGGGATCCGGGCTATTTTTAAGAAGGAAAGCCTTTCCGGAATCCATAGAGACGTCAGCGAGGTTGAAAGAATGTTGACGGCCCTTGATAAAATCATTAAAAAACACTCGAACCCTTGAATCCCTGAATCCTTGAACCCTTACTCTAATATAAATGAAAGGAGGACGCTTTGAAAAAAACAGCATTTCTTTTCCCTGGTCAAGGTTCACAGGCCGTTGGTATGGGGCTTGATTTTTATCAGGAATATGATGTTGTGAGAGAACTTTTTGATATGGCAGAGGAAATTTCCAAAATAAATATATCAAAACTCTGCTTTAAGGGTCCCATGGAAGATCTCACCCAAACCGTCAATCTCCAGCCGGCAGTCACCGCGGTAAATCTGGCATGTCTCACTGTCATCGAAAAAGAAGGCATCACACCGGATATCTGTGCGGGTCACAGCCTCGGTGAATACAGCGCCATATGTGCATCGGATATTGTCTCCCGGGAAGACACCTTCAGGTTGGTTTTCAAACGGGGTGAACTCATGCACCGGGAGGCTGAAAAAAACAAAGGCGCCATGCATGCAATTATCGGGCTCTCCATAGATAGGGTCAAAGAAATCGTTTCAGAGGCAAAGACAGAAGGTGTTGTGGCGGTTGCAAATCATAATGCTGAAAAGCAGATTGTCATCACCGGTGCCCCTGATCCTGTTAAAAAGGCCGCATCCATTGCATCGTCCCATGGCGCGAGAGCCATACCGCTTAAAGTCAGCGGTGCGTGGCACAGCCAGTTGATACAGGGTGCCCAGGATGAATTCAAAAACTTTATTGAGTCAATACCTTTCAATACGCCCCAAAGGCCCACAATATTTAATGTCACGGCAGATTTTGAAAAAAATCCCGACGACATTAAATCGATCATGGCCCGACAGCTTTGCAGCCCGGTTAAATGGTACGACTCCATATGCAAGCTCATGGCTGAACACATTGAAATATTTGTAGAAGTAGGGCCAGGGAAGGTCCTTACCGGACTTTTGAAAAAAATTCTGCCCAAGGATTATCCATGTCAGATATTTAATGTCAACAGTATGAAGGAGCTGGAACGTTTTTTGAAAGAAATAGCGTAATTCCAATTAGATAACATCACTGTTTTTAAAAAATAGTGAAAAAATTGAATTTATGCTTTACATAATATTTCCCATAATGTATTCTGCCGATTTACAAAAAAATACGTTGTCTTTTTGTTCAAAGGTTATATTATGAAAAAGAAAGATATTGATTATTTTAAAGAATTTTTAAACGACCGACTCGAAGAACTTTTAAGCCACGCAGACAATACGGTTTCAGGCATGACAGCACCCAAGGAAAATTTTCCGGACCCGACCGATCGTGCCTCCCTTGAAGCAGACCGTAATTTCATGCTTCGTATCAGGGATAGAGAAAACAAACTTATCAAAAAAATTAAAAAGGCATTGGATCGGATTGAAAACGGCACCTTCGGAATTTGTGAGAAGTGCGGTGAAGACATTTCTGTTAAACGGCTTAAAGCCAGACCGGTTACGACGCATTGCATTGATTGTAAAACCAAGGAAGAGGCTTTCGAAAAAGCCCTTGGATTATAAATAAGCATGTGAGAATCGATCTTCATATCCATTCAACTGCATCAGATGGGACGCTTTCGCCGTTTGAAATACTTGCCCTGGCTCAAGACCTTAACATCGCTGCAATTTCGATAACAGATCACGATACACTGGACGGTTCTAGAGACGCCCTTTCATTTGGAATTCCCCCTTCAGTCAAATTTTTAACCGGTGTTGAAATCAGCTCCGAACCTCCGCCGTCTTTTTCATGTGCTGGAAGTTTCCATATTTTAGGCTATGCCGTGGATGTGGACCATCCTGACCTGAATCATACGCTTTCAATGCTGAGAGACTCCAGAAAGCGTCGAAACCCTCAAATTCTTGAACTGCTTTCTCGCCTGGGAATTGAAATTTCATTGGAGGAGGTCCGGAATTCGGCTGGAGACAGTCAACTGGGAAGACCTCACATTGCTCGATTTATGGTTGAAAAGGGGTATGTTCCATCAATTGATGCAGCATTTGACGAATATCTGGGAAACGGCAAACCAGCCTATGTTGATCGATTTCGTTTTGAATGTGAAAAAACCATAAAAGCCATATTGAACGCAGGAGGAATTCCTGTTCTGGCTCATCCGCTTCTTTTGGGCATTAGAGAAAATGACATTCTCGAAGATCTGATTGCCGTGTTGACAGAAATGGGTTTGAGAGGCATCGAGGTCTATTATCCGGAACACACGAAGAATCTTATTGCATATTATTCCAGACTCGCCAGTCACTTTAACTTACTGATTACCGGCGGCACGGATTTTCACGGGGATATAAAACCCGAAATAAAAATGGGGGTCGGCAAAGGAGATTTCTTTGTCCCTTATGAATTGTACGAAAAACTCATTTCGAGTTTATAAACAGGAATCACCATGGCATCACCGGATCTTTCTGAATTAGAGCAAACACTTTGTTATGAATTTAAGCATATAGATTTTCTTGTTGAATCCCTCAGACACAGTTCCTTTGTAAACGAAAACCTCGAACTGGACATTCAGGATAATGAGCGGCTTGAATTTTTAGGAGATGCGGTTTTAAATCTTATTGTTGGACACATGCTCATGCATCGGTATCCTGATTTAAAAGAAGGCGATTTGTCCAAAATGCGGGCCAACTTGGTCAATGAGTCTCAACTGGCGTCCATTGCCCGACAAATGAACCTTGGTTCGTATTTACAGCTCGGCAAGGGTGAGATCCAGACAGAAGGATGGGACAAACAGTCGATCCTGGCAGATACCTTTGAAGCGGTCATAGCAGCTGTTTATCTGGATGGCGGTTTTGATGCGG
>JASFGF010000431.1:0-3088 GCA_050123915.1 Desulfobacterales bacterium
GGGTTTTGCCAAGCTGTTAATTCGTTATAATTTTTCTACATTTCACTTGAATCCTTGAATCCTCGACCCCTTGAATCTTTATAAGGTTACCACCTCACCCCCAGCATTAGACAGTTCAGGCCGCTGCCGATGCCGAAAAATCCCACCAGATCGTTTTTAACCAAAAACTCCCGTTCTTTTGCGATGGCCGCCGTAATGGGAAGGGACACCGTACCGATGTTTCCCAGAAACTTAAACGTCGTAAAGTCTTTCTCCTTTGAAATTCCGATGGAACCGAGGATGTTTTTTTGGTGGGTGGCCCCTACCTGATGACAAATGACCTTGTCCGGCTTATCCTCGGGCCACAAGAGTTCTTTCTTGAATGCCCTATATGTTTGGATGCCGAGTGTCACGCCGTGCTGCAAAACTCCCACGGAATCCGTCTGCATGACATGAAGGCCGCTGGCCGGGATTCCGGTATCCGGTCCCCAGCGGCACAGTTTGTGATGCACGGTGGCAGATCTGATAACACCGCCCAAAAGCTGATGGCCCGTATCGGATAGGGATGCCTCCGTTAATAATACAGCTACTGCCCCAGAGCCGCCGGTGAGTGTGGCGATGGTTTGTTTGAAATGATCCATGTCTTTTTTTTCAAGAAGACGATCAATGGTAAAATCGACAATTTGTCTTGCAGATTCGCAGGACACCACAAGACCTGCTTTGATCTGACCCAGTTCTATGGCATTTGCCACCTGAATTATCCCGTTTAATACCCCCAGGCAGGCATTTGAAACGTCATAAATCTGAGTATTGGAACCCAATCCAAGACCGTTGGATACGGCACAGGCGGTTGCGGGCTCCAGGTTGTCCCTGCAAACCCCCCCGTAGATCAGCATTCCGATATGCTCAGGGAGAACCGAAGAAGCATCCATGGCTTTTTGTCCGGCTTTTACGGCCCCTTCATGCATGGCGTAACCCGGATCCCAGAATCTGCGCTCCCGAATTCCGGTGAGGGCCTCAAGCTGGCCTTTCTGGAAATGAAGTGCCTCATACACCGGTTCAAGGCGGCGTTCAATATCATCGGAGGTCACCACATTGGGGGCCAGTTCATATCCGAAGGAATCGATATACACATTTGAATACAGCATGGTAAAGGTTTCGTTAACTCTTTGTTTGTTTAACTTTTTATTATAACCTAACTTGTAAGAAAAATGGAAGAATGGAATGTTGGAAGGCTGGAATATTGGGTATAAAAGTGGAAATAAACGACTTAATTTATCAAAAATTCTTTCGAACCCATTATTCCATTACTCCAGTATTCCATTATTCCAATTGGGGCGAAGCACCCAAGCTAATTTCCTGAATATCCTGTTAATCCTGTCCAAGTCAAACAGGGATTAGTCTCAAGCCAAAGTTCTCCATTTGATAAATATAGAGTCCGTCCACTTTTAAAAAACCATTTGCGTACAGGGTCGGGGCCGGAGTGTCAACCATTTTGGTGATCACGGCGTCAACTTCAATGATGTTATTTTCAGGAACGACCTGTCCCCGATAGGACCAGGAATGAGGTTCGTCCATGATCCATTCAAATCGATGGGTTTTTTTAAGATGCGGCCATTGATTCATGGCCGCAAACTTAATGAGTTGAAGAAACGATTCTATTCCTAAAGATCCCGGGCAAACAGGGTCCTGAAAAAAATGCGCTTTGAAAAACCATTCGTCAGGATCGATCTTTTTGACACCCCGTATATAACCGAGACCTTGGGGACCGCCGTTTGGAACATAGGCGTCAATCCGGTCGATCATGCGGAGGGCTTTTGCCGGCATGGTCAGAGAAGACGCAACATCCCCGTCCGGATCTTCTGGAAAAAGCGGCGCTACATCTTTAAAAATTAAAGATTTGCTGCCCTGAAGTTCATCGGTCGAGGGGGTATATGCTGTTTTTTCAGCGTTCCGGATGCCCACTTGCTGGGCCAGGGTCTGTTTTGTGAAGAATCCAAAGTAGGTATCCCCGGAGTAGATCGTTTCAGTATCCTGAAGAACCCTAAAGTCAAAATGTTCGATAATCATTTCAGCAGCTTCAGATATTTTGGTCATCCGGGTGCGCATGGTCAATGTTTTTTTTTGTGGAAAAATCATGCGGTGCAGCACGGCATTTCCCCCAAGATTTCTGAATTTCAAATCATTTTCGCTTTTAAGGGCAGATCCCAGATAAGCTGCCAGCCATCCGCACGGCTGAAGGGCTACTTCCAGCAACACACAAAAAGGCATGGACGATGAGCGGTCTGCTTTAAAGTACCATGCATCGGGCAATATGTCGTATTCGGCTTCGATCCATCCATCCGGCTTTAAGATCCATGCGTTGGGTTCAACGGCAACAATTCTGTCCAAAAAGGAATATGGCGGTCCGGGAAGTCGGGCGATGACACGGTTTTTGTCAAACATCTTGTAAGGTTCGCCAAATGCTTCGGAAGGCTTTCCAACTGCAAAGGAAAGTATCTTATCCCTGTCGTAAAGGACTGTTTTCCGGGCCTCGGACCCAGGTTTCTGACCCTTGACCCCTGTATTTTCCCAGAGGGACTCGATCTCATCCCGGGTGATGCCGGTCATTTTCATGGACATGTCTTTGAACGACACAATACGATGCCCGTCGGCAAGCATCAGGGCATCGGCAATGACATACGGTTCCGGTGCATAACCGATTTCTTTTATTTCAATGTCGTACCAAACGTTGCGGGTTTCCGGGGTTACCGGCCCTCTGCACTTGAGGACGCTTTGAACGCCGACCACCGGTTCATAGCAGACATTGGGTTTTGACGTCACCCATCCCATGCGCTGAATAAAAACCCTGAGTGTGTGGGCACAGCATTCATACATCAGGGTTCCGGGCATAACCATGTCATCCATAAAATGGCAGGTCAGAAACCAGTCATCGGGATGGATGTCCGCTTCAGCCCTGATTTTGCCGAGTCCGTATCGTCCTCCCTTGGGATCGAGTTTCAGAATCCGGTGGATCAGTTTCATCCGGCCGCCCGGCAGCCGGAGCGATTCGGCGAGTTGGATGCCCATAAAGTCGGGCCCAAAGCATCGGGCAAGATCACCCTGTCTT
>JASFGF010000432.1:0-3077 GCA_050123915.1 Desulfobacterales bacterium
GTCTCCCAAGAGGTTGCAGCCTAGATGATGTCTGAAATTTAATATTAGGAATTTCCAATGAGCCATGATGATCAAATAAAAAAGACGAAAAAAGAGGCCATGAAAAAGCTGCGAAGTGATCGAAAAAAATGGATCACTCAGGCTTCCACGATGGTTAAAGAACAGAAAAAAATACTAAAAGCCATAAAAGGATATCTTGCAGACCAACCGGCAACCGTGCCGGAAATATCCGAGGCTACGGGAGTTTCCTCAGACAGTGTCCTATGGTATCTGGCGACGTTAAAAAAATACGGGAACATCACTGAAGGGGAAAAAGACGGCGGTTTTTTTCGATACGTGTTGGTTGAAAGCGAGGTTGAAAAAACGGCTGAATAAACAGTGAACGCGATCGTTTCAGTTGGAACCATTTGACCCTTTTTAGGAGACATGAGTATGACGTTAATTAATCCCAATTTTTCCAAAGAGATGGAACGTTACGGCGAAAACACGGCACTGGAGTGCTTTAACTGCGGAACCTGTGCGGCCATCTGTCCGTTGATATACGAGCATTTCCCCCGAAAAATGATCCGCTATATTCAAATTGGTGCAATGGATCGCATTCTTGAAAATGCTCAAGAACTCTGGCGCTGCCTGCATTGCGGACTTTGCACCCGGACTTGTCCCAGGGAAGCCGATCCAGGCGAAATCATTTTAGGTCTGAAACGTTATGTTGTCGCCAATTGGAGGAGGTCCTGAAATGTACAACCCAAAAGATGTGATTGATCTGATCGCCGACAATGTCAAAAAGACCAGGAGTCCGTTCGGGATTCCAAAATTTATGGCCAATACATGGTGGAAGGATGAAACCGTAGGTAGAGACGGTGATGCATTGCTCTTTACCGGCTTGATGTATCAGTTTTTGCCTTATATCGACAAAACAACGCACTATCTGGAACGGTATGAAGACACCGATTGGGCGAATTATTTGTCCTACACAAAATACATTCCAAAAATACTTTCAGGGGTCGGGCTTGCTTTGTTAACATCCGGCAAAGAAAAGAAAGCATCTAACAATATCCTTCAAAATATTGTCAGAATTCTAAAAAAGTCGAACGTTGATTTCTGCTACAAACCGGAACTGGATGACTACAGCGGCATTCTCCTTTATGATCTGGGCGACCAAGACGGTTTTGTTCAACATGCCAAATTTGTTGCCGCCAATCTTAAAAACGCGGGAATCAAAAAAATTATTACAGTTGACCCGCATACCACATATGCACTGAAAGTGCTTTATCCCAAATATACCGGTGTCAGTTTTGAGGTGAAGACCTATTTCGAGCTTGTCAATATTATAGCAAGTAACGGTTCCCGTCGTGTCACACTTCATGATCCTTGTTTTTACGGCAGATACCTGGAGCTGTCGGATGTACCGAAAAACGTCTTGGGAAAGCTTGATATAGAATGTGTCAGCGTGAGAAGTTCAGGAGAATTTACAAATTGTTGTGGGGGGCCGGCAGAATCCATTTCTCCGAGACTTTCCAGAGAGGTGCTGGATCGAAGAGTTGAAGAATTGCAATCCACCGGACTCCCTATTATTGCAATGTGTCCCATCTGTTTGGGGAATTTAAGAAAGACCGGTGCACAAGTCGAGGATCTATCTACACTTATCGCCCGGTATTCGGATTGATATCGGCAAAGGAACAACTATATACATTATTTTAGATTCAAAAGGAGGTAGTAATGGCTAGTAAAATGTGGATTTTTTTGGGATCAGATGAACCTCAGAAGGCATTTGCACCGTTTATGATTGCTTCAGGTGCAATGGCGATGGAGATGGAAGTCAACATGTTTTTTACCATGGACGGTCTAAACATTATCAAAAATGGCGGCGCTGAAAAAATCGTTTTGCCGGGTGCCGCCAAGTCGCTACCGGAGTTTATCAAGATCCTCCAGGACGGTGGTACACGGATGATTGCCTGCTCGGCGGCCTTTCCCATTGCCGAATGTACCGAGGAAGACCTCATAGAAGGAGTCGAGTGCGGCGGAGTTGCCGAATTTGTGGATGGTTGTAGTGAAGCGGACGTCGTCCTGACTTATACTTAGTCACATATGACACCCCTAAAGAGTTTAGCTCGTTTGGTGGTATTCGTTAAGAGAATAAAAATAGTACCCATAGAAATTTGGAAATTCTTTTTATGAGTTTCCAAATTTCTGTATAATTATAGTTTGTCTGAAGGAGTAATGATTTTTAGGAAACTATTCTGGTGAAATGAGGTGTTCAGATGGAACAATCAACCATTAATGATTTGCCCAATCGTGTCACCGACCTTATAGGGATGAAGACAAGGGGGCGGGACGTCACCTGCCAAACTTCTTTTGAAATCCTGCCAGTCGATTTTGCGCACCGGGCCAATCCGTTCCAGGCCTATATTTTTCTGTGCCGCTACGACGGAACCATTGACGGGAAAGAATACAGTTTCAGAAAATGCTATGCCCGCGGTTGCCCGCATAATCTCTGTCCGCATGTATCACAGGCGATAATGATCGCCAATCGATATTTACAAAGAGATTATCGGCGATTGGAAGAGTGTGGTATTAACATTGAAAAAAGGATGTTCACACTTGAAGATATGATCGTTAAATTTAACGGTTATCATGAGGAGCATGGATCGATACTTACCATTCATGACTATATCAATATCGCCAAAGAAGGAAATGAAGTGTCCATCCAAATTAATATAGAATATGTGCCGGCCGTAGAACATTTTGTAAATTCCAATAACAAGCAGACGTTTTTAATGGTTGATTTTACCGTCACAACTTTAGGGAGAAGTGGTCATTATGAACGCTGCCTGGCCTGTTATCCCACAAAAGAGGAGAAAGAGGAAAAACAGATAGCGACAGGGGTTGCCAATGAACGGCTAAGGCTTCTCTATCAGGAATTTGATGATGCCTCGATAAGTTATGAAAAGTGTTTTTTTTAGCAGATAAAAATAATTGTTGAAGGTACAGGATTGTGGAAGAAAGAATGGAAAGATTAGAGCAACGTATTAAAGAGATAGAAGGACAACTGGAAGATATTAAAAGAAATATGCCCC
>JASFGF010000433.1:0-3072 GCA_050123915.1 Desulfobacterales bacterium
CAATTAGACCTTGAGTTGCCGGGAGTACAAAAAATTACAAAGGTTCAGCGCATCGTACCTGAACGAAAAAAAGTCCGGCTTAAAATCGAGGATATCCCAGCTTCAACATACAATGTCATTTTCGATCAAATCATGAGCACGCGATCTGTTGAAAAGGCGTTTGTTCAAAAAACCATCGGAAAAAATGACCCGGATTTTTTTCAAAAAAATTGTGAATCATGCCATGTTAAAACCTGTGTTGACTGCCATGAAAGAGATGGAGACACTCTCATCCGACCAACGTCGAATCGTTGTCTGGACTGTCACAATGGATATTTCACTGGATCCGGGTTTTATGGAAGAGCACCCCGTGAAGACAACCTGCGTTATCAGCGGGGCAAAAAAGTTAAAGGAGAAACGTTCCTCAAAATGCTGCCCGATGTTCACGCTAGGGCCGGCATGGAATGCGGTGACTGCCATTCCATGAAGAGCCTGATGACCGGAGAAAAATCATCGAAAACGTGTGTTGACTGTCATAAGGCAGACCCGGGGGTTATTGAACACCGTATCGACGCCCATCGAAAAAACCTCGAGTGTTATGCCTGTCACAGTGCATGGGCTGCCCAGGAGTACGGCACTTTTTTTATCCGATTTAAGGACAGTTCCAACAAACAATATTTTCGGCTGCGGCCGTGGGGTGACGTGGAATATATCAAAAGCGGTTTTTTAAAAAAACAGGATTCGTCGCCTTTAGGGATTAATAATCGCGGAAAGATCAGCCCCATCCGACCTCAGTTCATCGTCTATTTTACCGACATCGAAAACAACAGACCGGTTGGTCAAGAAAACCGACTGCTTGCCGCCCGGTGGAAGGCTTTTTCCCCGCATACGATTCGCCGGGGAACCGTCATGTGTGATGCCTGCCATAACAATCCCAAAAGATTTCTTCTGGAGAAAGAAGAAGATCGTATGTATCGGCTTCAAAAAAACGGTATGTCACTGACATCGTTCTGGTCACAAAAGGGACAAACCATGGGCAATGGAACGTTTATGACAACGGAGCGATTTGAAAAAATGACGTCAAAGTCCCCTGAATTCAAAAACGCATATGTTAAAAAATGGAAACAACTCATAAAGGCCGTCGAAAACTGATTAAGACACTGATGTTGTCGGTGATCTCTCTGCCGCTGATCGGAAGGTTTCTGATTCCCAGGATAACGCACCGAAAAGCGCTGTTACGGGTAAAAAAAGAAAACGTTCCAGGTGGCGGGGCCTTGATTTTTAGACAAAAAAAGATTGCCGTGATAAGAAAGAATCAAGACATTTACGCACTCAACCTCACCTGTACCCATCTGGGCTGTACGGTAAATGCGACGCCCAAAGGATTTGTCTGTCCCTGTCACGGCAGTGTATTTAACACCAGCGGCGACGTGGTCAAAGGACCGGCTGATGGGCCTTTGAAAAGACTGGCCGTCGACGAACAGGGCGATGATGTTTTAATCCTGAGCTGATTTCGGTTTATGGGTGTTCTATTCATTATAAAAGGATCTATACGTTTGTATGTTAAATTGACAATTTAATAATAGTTTGGCCAAGCTCTTTCATTACGAGCACTTGCTCACAA
The DNA here is from genome assembly GCA_050123915.1 of Desulfobacterales bacterium. Classification (GTDB taxonomy): domain Bacteria; phylum Desulfobacterota; class Desulfobacteria; order Desulfobacterales; family UBA11574; genus UBA11574. The sequence continues at coordinate 1,604 of JASFGF010000433.1, forward strand.
GTTTTATATCCACCTTCGGCGAGATCTTTCAGCCAAGAACTTAATTATGGCTAAAGCAGTTTAGATTTTTAGGATTAAAGGATGCAAAACGAAAACAGCCTGTTTAACGAATTTATCCGTCACCTGTTTCCCCGGATGGTGCGCCGGCAGAACCTTAAGATCACATACACGTTCTGTCTGGGAGGACTGGCGTTTACGGCATTCATGGTGCTCATCGCCACCGGGCTGCTCCTGTTGTTTTATTATCAACCCTCTTCCGAAGGCGCATTCGGCTCGATTCTTTTTTTAGAATCCTCGGTTCCGGCCGGATTATACATTCGAAGTCTTCACCGCCTGGCTTCCCATGCATTTCTGGTATTTATTTTTTTACACACCTTGCGGGTGATTCTCACCGGCGCTTATCGAAAACCACGGGAACTGAATTGGATCATCGGTTTTTTTCTGCTATGTCTGGCACTTTTTGAAGCATATACCGGATATCTTCTGCCCATGGATCAACTTGCGTTATGGGCGACCCAAACCGGAATGGAACTGATCAAAACCATTCCCCTTGGAAAACTGGTTGCGAATATTCTGGCGCCGGATGGTGTTGGACAGCCGATTTCTCTGCTGCGTTTTTACATTCTCCATATTGTCATTATCCCTGTGGCTGTGCTAGTACTTTCATTTTTACATTTCTATCGCATACGCCAGAACAAGGAGGTGTTACCGTACCTGTGAAAGATTTCTTACCAAGCTCGCCGTATCTTTTTCGAATCGTCAAAATAGCCATGGTATTGCTGGTGGGTATTTTGCTGTTATTGGCCATGGTTGTCCCGGCACCGTTGAATGAACCGGCGAATATTACCCAAACGCCGAATCCCGCCAAAGCGGCCTGGTTTTTTCTCTGGGTTCAGGAACTGGCAAGCTACTCGAAGTATCTTGTATATATGATTATGTTGATCGGCCTCTTCTTTTTACTGCTGCCCTTTCTACCGGGAATTTCAGAAGCCAAACAGGCCAAATGGCTGCCCAAAGATCAGCAATGGATCAATATTGTTTCCTTAATCATTTTCTTCGGAATATCCGCATTAACGATGATCGCCATGTTTTTTAGGGGGGAGAATTGGGCCTTCGTGTCTCTATTTTAACTCTCTTATTGGGGATTTTGTGGTCAACCGGCCCTTATTTTTATAAAGGCCAAAAAGGTTGCAGCGAATGTCATATCCCCCATTATGAAACCGAAGCTTCGTGTGTCGACTGTCACCGGGGAATCCCCGGAACCGACCGGACTCAGATCGCCCATTATCAATTGATTCAAGGGAAATATGCCTGTTTCACAATTCCGGACAGCCCTGTTGTAAAAGACGGTTACCGGTTGATCAACACATCCGGATGCCGGAGATGTCATCGCATCGGCCGCAAAGGAAACGTACTTGCATCGGATCTGGATACATCTTTTGAGAAGACCTCGCCTGAAGCCCTGGCCG
>JASFGF010000434.1:0-3071 GCA_050123915.1 Desulfobacterales bacterium
ATCGGTCTTGCTATGATTGAATCACTGTGTATTTATGCACTGGTTGTTGCGTTGATTCTTATCTATGCCCATCCTCAGGCAGCAACAATTGCCGCGCTGTTTGGCGCTGGTCACTAAAAACAGAGATATATTTTCTAATAAAACAGGGCTGTGCCTTATATGGTACAGCCCTGTTTTTTTTGTCCTAACCCGGACAGGTTGGAAAAGTTATAAGTGAGCTAAAGTTAAGGAGTCGCTACGCTCCGGCTTTTATACAAATTGGTTGTATTCCTTTACTTTAGATCACTTTAGGCATTTCACACTTAATATTTAGGTGCTAAAACCTTTCTTAAAAATTCCCCGGTATAAGAACCATTTAATTTTGAAATTTCTTCCGGCGTCCCGATTCCGACGATATTTCCCCCTTCATCTCCACCTTCGGGTCCGAGATCGATGATATGATCCGCAGTTTTAATGACATCCAGGTTGTGTTCAATCACAATGACCGTATTCCCTTCGTCCACAAGTCTTGATAACACATCAAGCAGTTTGCGAATGTCATCGGTATGGAGTCCTGTTGTCGGTTCATCAAGGATATAAACGGTTCTTCCTGTCGCTTTTTTCCCAAGTTCCCGAGACAGTTTGATCCGTTGAGCCTCCCCTCCGGACAGTGTTGTCGCCGGTTGACCGATATGAATATATCCCAAGCCGACATCGATTAGAGTCTGCAATTTGTTTTTAATATTGCTGACTCTATTAAAAAACCTGAAAGATTGATTGACGGTCAACCCAAGTATATCTGCAATGTTTTTACCTTTATATTTAATTTCAAGGGTCTCTATGTTGTATCTTTTTCCGTGGCAAACATCGCAGGTCACATAAACATCCGGCAGAAAATGCATTTCTATTTTAATAATACCATCCCCGCGACAGGCTTCACATCTTCCGCCTTTAACGTTAAAACTGAATCTTCCGGGTTTATAACCTCTCAATCGTGCTTCAGGTGTCCTGGAAAAAAGTTCTCTGATAAACGTAAAAACACCGGTATATGTTCCAGGATTGGAACGGGGCGTTCTGCCAATGGGTGACTGGTCGATATGGATGACTTTGTCAATATACTCGATACCCAATATTTTATCGAACGTACCTGCCGGCATCCTGGCATGATAAAGTCTCTGGGCCATGGCACGATAGAGGGTTTCCAGAACAAGTGTCGATTTCCCGGAGCCGGATACACCGGTAATGCAAATAAAGCATCCCAAAGGGAATTCTACATCAATATGTTTAAGGTTATTTTGAGATGCATCTCGGATAATTATTTTTTTACGAAGACCGGATCGTCGATTAAGGGGTATTGGGACACTTTTTCGACCTGAAAGATACTGTCCGGTCAATGATTTTTCCTCTTTTAAAAGTTCATTCGGTGGGCCAGAAAAAACGACATGTCCACCGTTTATTCCTGCGCCGGGACCCATATCGACCACATGATCTGAAGTACGTATGGTTTCTTCATCGTGCTCGACCACAAGAACGGTATTGCCGAGATCGCGCATTTGAAAGAGGGTTTTTCGAAGACGCTGGTTGTCTCTCTGGTGGAGACCGATGCTCGGTTCGTCAAGAACATAAAGAACGCCGGTCAGCTTTGAGCCAATCTGTGTCGCAAGACGTATTCGCTGACTTTCCCCACCGGAAAGCGTGGATGCTGATCTGTCGATAGTAAGGTAGCCGAGACCGACATTTTCTAAAAAGCCGAGCCGTTCACTGATTTCTCTTAGAATCCTTGATGCAATAATCCCTTTTTTGCCGGCCAGGTTTAGTTTTTGAAAAAAAGTACGGGCTGTTGTTACTGAAAATCGGGTTATTTCGAAAATATTGAGATCCCCCACTCGAACAGACCTGCTGGCCTTGTTCAATTTGGCGCCATTGCATTCTGGGCAGGGCCGAAAATTCATGTACTGCTTAATTTCTTCTCTGGACTGGTAGGATTCTGTTTCCAGATATCGTCGTTTAAGCTTTGGTATAATACCTTCAAATGGTTTCTTATAGGTAAACCGACGATTGTTTCGTTCAAAGTAGAATGTGATTCGTTCAGTTTCCGAGCCATATAAAAGGACTCTTTTAAATAAATCCGGAAGATCTTTGTAAGGGGTATAAATATCTACACCATAATGTGAGGTCAGTGCATCTAAAAATTCAATGAAGTGAACGGTGTTTCTATTGGCCCACAAAGCAACTGCCCCTTGTCTCAAGGAGAGTTCGTGATTTGGAATGATCAGGCCAGGGTCAAATTCAGTTATTGAACCCAAGCCGTCACATTTTGGACAGGCGCCCTGGGGAGAGTTGAAAGAAAAGCTAGCCGGCGTAAAATCCGGATAGCTTATCCCGCAGGTGATACACGCAGATTTTTCACTAAATAAAATTGGTTTTTCATCAGGAATGTCCACCGTAATAAGACCGTTTGACAGGGAAATGGCAAGTTCTATGGAATCCGCAAGCCGATTACGAATTCTTTCTTTTATGATCAAGCGGTCCACAACCACGTCGATGGTATGCTTTTTGTTTTTGTCCAGCTTGCCGATGGCTTCGATTTCTAAAATTTTACCATTAACACGAACCCGGGAAAAACCTTCTTTTTTTAACTGTTTAAAAAGTTTTTCATGCGAGCCTTTCTGCCCTGAGACAAGGGGTGCCAGAATCAGAATCTTGGTGTCTTGGTTCAGTGACATCACTCTGTCCACAATTTGATCGAGTGTTTGAGCGGTAATCGGTTCTCCGCACAAATAACAATGAGGGGTGCCGGTTCTTGCAAAGAGGAGGCGAAGATAATCATAAATTTCCGTTACCGTTCCTACCGTTGATCGGGGATTATGACTGGCGGTTTTTTGTTCAATTGCGATTGCCGGCGACAGTCCTTCAATGGAGTCCACATCAGGCTTCTCCATACGTTCGAGGAACTGGCGAGCGTAAGCTGACAGGGATTCAACGTACCTTCGCTGTCCTTCAGCATAAAGGGTGTCAAAAGCGAGGGTTGACTTTCCAGACCCCGAAAGGCCGGTAATCACGATGAGTTGGTTCCGGGGCAATTCAACATC
>JASFGF010000435.1:0-3065 GCA_050123915.1 Desulfobacterales bacterium
TCGATGCCAAGAACGTCCGCGATCCTGTCAACGGGATCGCCTGTTGCCGGCCAATTTTTAACCAGCTTTTCGTTGTGTGTCAATTTGAACTGGACATCAGGCCATCCCAAAGCGATTTTTGTAATGGCATCGACAATGTGCCCCATCTCTGTGGTAACGGTCTTCAAAAATTTTCGACGGGCCGGCATGTTAAAAAAAAGATGCTCTGCAGTCACCATGGTCCCCTGGGGAGCACCGGTCTCTGAAACCTTTTGAATGGTACCCCCGTGAACGATAATCTCGGTCCCCGACGAAGAAGTGTCGTCCCTGGTAACCAGACAAAATCTTGAAACTGCGGCAATGCTGGGCAGGGCCTCACCCCTGAAACCAAGGGTATTAATGGCAAACAGGTCTCCATCTGTGTATATTTTACTTGTCGCATAACGTTCCAGTGACAGCATGGCATCATCGGAGCTCATGCCGACACCGTTGTCTGAAACCCGGATCAGAGACCGCCCGCCTTTTCTCACTTCGACCATAATTCGGCTGCTACCTGCATCCAGCGCATTTTCAACGAGTTCTTTGACAATGGAAGCCGGGCGTTCCACCACCTCGCCGGCGGCGATTTTGTTGGAAAGAATCTCAGGAAGGATTTTGATTTTGGACATAATCGACACCCGAAAATACAGTAACAAGTAAATAGTAACGAGTGACAAGTGGAATTCGCTCATCACCTATGACGCGTTACTCGTCACCATTCACTATTCACTATTCACTCGTCACTATTTATTGTTCTTTCTCAAGCAAGTGGCGAAGTAAAAATTCCTCATCTTTGGGCGACAGGTTAAATTTCATGCACGCCTCCTCAATGAGAGTTTTCGATTCTTTTCCGGGATTGAACTGCCGTTCATCGGAAACCCACTTGACGGCTCTTCTTAAATCTTCCCCTTTCGGCTGAATACTCATCGTCTTTTTTCCTTTTTCCGTTTCCTTAATGGTCTTAAAGTTAAACTTTTATATGTTAGGTTTTTTCGTATGAAAATCCGTTGCCTGTTCGAAATTGTAGGCCACCTTGAAAAGCTTTCCTTCCTCAAAATGCCTGGCCATGATCTGGAGTCCCACGGGAAGACCTTCGGATGAAAATCCGCAGGGAACGGAAATTCCGGGAATTCCGGCCAAGTTTGCTGAAATTGTAAATATGTCGGACAAATACATGGTCAATGGATCATCGGACATTTCCCCGATTTTAAATGCCGGGGTGGGCGCCACCGGGGAAAGAATCACATCACAGGTGTTAAACGCTTTGTTAAAATCTTCTATGATCAGTGTTCTCACCTGGGAGGCCTTCCCGTAATATGCATCGTAATATCCCGCAGAAAGCGAATAGGTCCCCAAAAGAATCCGTCGCTGCACTTCAGGGCCAAATCCTTTGGATCGCGTGCTTTTGTACATATCCATAAGATATGTTTTTTCTTTATCCCTGTACCCATATTTAACACCGTCATACCGGGCCAGGTTCGAGCTGGCTTCAGAAGGTGCAATGACATAGTAAGCCGCCACCACGTAATCCGTGTGGGGTAATGAGATTTCAATGCATCGAGCGCCCAGATCTTCGATTTTTTTAACAGCACCTTTCACGGCATTAAAAACATCTGGATCGAGCCCCTGGGTGGCCGTGTATTCTTTGGGAATACCCACGGTCATCCCTTTCAAACCATTTTCAAGAAAAGATGTGTAGTCCGGTACATCCTCCGGTACCGATGTGGAATCCGAAGCATCATAACCTGAGATAATATTCATCAAAAAAGCACTGTCGGCGACATTCTTCGTCAAAGGTCCGATCTGGTCCAAAGAGGAGGCAAATGCCACCAGACCAAAGCGGGAAACCCTGCCATACGTCGGCTTCAACCCCACCACACCGCAGTGAGACGCGGGCTGGCGAATGGACCCACCGGTATCCGAACCCAGGGCGCCAATACACATATCCGCCGCCACCGCCGCTGCGGAGCCACCGCTCGATCCACCGGGGATACGTGTCAGATCCCATGGATTATGGGTGAGCTTGAAGCCTGAGTGTTCAGTGGACGATCCCATGGCGAATTCATCCATGTTCAGTTTCCCAACAATGACCGCATGTTCTCTTTTTAATTTTTTTACCACCGTTGCGTCGTATGGGGGTATGAAATTTTCAAGAATCTTTGACCCGCATGTTGTCAGAAGGCCTTTTGTGCAGAGGAGGTCTTTTAGCGCAATTGGAATTCCCGTGAGTGGTCTAATAATGCCGTCTGAAATTGCTTTGTCGGCAATCTTGGCCTGGGCCATTGCCATTTCACCGTCCACGGTGATATATGCCCCCACAGCTTCATCGACGGCATTGATGCGATCAAGAATTGCCCGGGTCAGATCCTGCGAAGAGATCTCTTTTTCTCTTAACAGCCGATGGGCGTCTTGTATGGTCAGTTCATAGAGCTTCATTCCTGCTAATCCTTTTATTCTTTTTTAATGAAACAAACCGATTTCAGTGGTCTTCGCTTTCAGCTTCCGACTTCGCTCTTGGAGCTACGACGGGACAAGACAGACCAACAAGAAAGGAGCTTCAGGTGTGATTCAATTTTTGCTGAAAACTGTCTGAATGGATTAGGGATCTTTATGAAAGAACCATAATCTATTTGATTTAATGCTAAAATAGTATCTTCAATACTAAACCTTTATTAATATCCCGGGCCGGTTCTTTCATTAAAAGCCCTTATCCATGAGTTTTTTCAACAAAAATTTAATTATACCTGAAGCGGCAACATGTACTAAATTTAAACGCTATAGGCCAAAATCCAAAATCGTTTACCCAACGACCTTGGGAACAATGAAATTCCCATTTGCTTTATCCGGGGCATTGGCCAGGGCTGAATCCCTGTTAGAAAGCTGTTTTTCTTCATCCTCCCGGAAGGCATTGGTCATGGAAATGGCATGAGAGGTTGGACGAACGCCTTTTGTATCAACATTTTCCAAGGTATCCACATATTCCAGTATGGTTCCAAGCTGGACGGCAAATTTGTCGATAAGTTCTTTGTCCACATCGAGACGGGCAA
>JASFGF010000436.1:0-3062 GCA_050123915.1 Desulfobacterales bacterium
TTTGCTTGAAAAATGCTCGTTGGTGCTTAATTTGAGATGATGAATACATCGGTAATCAAACATAAGAGGTTACAAGGAACATCATTACTTCTTTCACTTATTTGTGTTTTATTGTTCCAAAACAATGTTGCAGCGGATTCATATCTGCGGTGTCAGGGCCGCCTTGTATCCATAGGAGACACCAAAACAGCGGTGTTGGACAAGTGTGATCATCCGGATAAACGTGATCAATGGGAAGAGGAGCATAACGGTACCATTGCACAGATATATGATTACAAAACCGAGCGATATATAGCCCCCAAACAAATCAAACAGCCGATCCAGATGGAGCGCTGGACGTATATGTTGGGTTCAAATAAATTGATACGATATCTGTATTTTCAAAATGGCGAACTGATCAAAATTGAAACCGGCGAGAGGGGCAAAGATTGATTTTGGCAATTATGACATGAAAAACATCAAACAAAGGAATGAATAAAAATGATCACAACACTCGTTCAAATTAAGCTTTCGGAAACCTTGTCTCTGGATAAGGCCCGAGATATTTTCGCGAGTACGGCGCCAAAATACATTGAAATTCAAGGACTTATCCGCAAGTATTATCTCCTTTCGGAGGATGGAGGGACAGCAGGGGGCGTATATCTTTGGGAATCGCGAAGAGCCGCAGAAACGCTCTACACGGACGATTGGAAAAAATTTATTCTTCAAAAATATGGATCGGAACCGTCAGTAACCTATTTCGATAGCCCGGTTATCGTGGATAATCTACTTGGTGAAATCATCCAAGACGGTAAAAGAAATTGAAACCATTACCGATTTTACCTTGATCAAGGTGTTGTTGAAAAGTACACATCCTGCTCGACATTTTTGCGCGTGTTTATAGGAATGCTTTTTCGTATCACGATTAAAAATTTAAAAAAATATAGAATATCCTTCAGGTGGGCGATGTTTCTGATTCAATTTAGTTGCTTTAGCAAAAAAACGCTTTTAGGCACGGTATACAATAGGCATTATCAATTTAAACCCTCGGGGTTCAAAAAAATAAAATGACCCCTCACAGATGACCTTTTTTTCCCCTAAAACTGCCTATATTCGTCAAAATCCGTCAAAATATTGTCAAAACATGACCCAATAATTTGGGCTCGTGATTCATTTTTTATGTATAATAAATTGATATTTATATATTTTTCATTTTTTTAATCGGTATTTTAAATCTTGTATGGTTTTTGCATATGATAACCGAAACCAAGAGGAGGATTATATGGAAAAACAAAGTATAAAAGAATACCGGTTTGATATTGACATAGGTTACATCACAAAGAGCCCTTGTAGAGAATGCCCCATCAAGAGTGATCTCCCCGAGTGTTCGAGTCAATGTGAGATGTTGGATCAATTACAGGAACTGTTGATTGGCAGCATATCGTGTTCAAAAAGTTTTTCGAATCGTGAAGAATATTCCATATAAAGATAGCATACCTGAGAAATCACAAGCGTCGATTTTCATTTGTTCCCATTGAAACGTCGTCGTCGTGATCAGGTCTCCATTCTTCACGTTGCACCGGAATCTGTCAAAAATGAACACCTGTTTTTTTATGCCGTATCCCTTCTATTTTTAACAGACCGCTTTCTCTTTTAAAATAGCACAAAATACTTTCTACATAACGATCTTGACTTGAAGGTATGTCTTCAGTAATATTGATTTTTATTTTCTTTTTAAATCATACCCTAAATTTTGCACTCTACATTCTGACAACATTTCTTTAAAACATGGTTGATGACACACGTTTGGTTTTAATGGAAAGAAATAACAGTGAATGCCAATTCCTATCGTTATCGACAACCCGCTGAGATTCTTCAAAACCTGATACGTTTTGATACGACCAATCCTCCTGGAAAAGAGGCTGAATGTATCGATTACATCAATCGTTTGATCCAGTCTGCCGGCGTCGACACAAAGATACTTTACCAGGACCCGGCGCGACCCAATCTGATTTGTCGAATAAAAGGAAATGGCAACGCACCGCCGTTGCTCTTATACGGACATGTGGATGTGGTGACCACGGCCGGACAGGTCTGGCAATACCCGCCATTTGAAGGAAGAATCGTCGACGGGTTTTTATGGGGTCGCGGAGCATTGGATATGAAAGGCGCCGTTGTCATGATGCTTTGTGCCTTTCTTCGCGCAAAATATGAAAACACCCATCTTGGGGGTGATGTTGTTTTGTGTATTATGAGCGATGAGGAAGCCGGAGGAAATTTGGGTACGGGTTTTCTGGTGGAACATCACGCGGATTATTTTAAAGGGATTCGATATGCGATCAGTGAATTTGGCGGTTTTTCATTTTACTTAAAAGGGAAAAAATTTTTTCCAATAGAAGTCATTCAGAAGCAGATTTGTAGTATTAAGGCCACCATCCGAAGCCAATCCGGTCACGGCGCCTTTGTCATGAAAGGCGGAGCAATGGCAAAGCTGGCCAGGATGCTGAACCAGCTTGATAAAAAATACTTGCCTGTACATATTACCCCTGTTGTCCGAACATTGGTTGAACAAATGGCCGCTGCTTTACCGTTCCCCGACAGGATGGTGATGCGGCAATTGGTGAATCCTTTGTTCACAGACAGGGTGTTGAAACTGCTTGGGGAAAAGGGAAGAAATTTTATTCCCATGTTACGCAACACGGTAAATCCCACCATTGTACGAGGAGGAGATAAAGTCAATGTGTTGCCCAGTGAAATTGAAATTGTGCTGGATGGCCGTCTGCTGCCCGGCTACGGACCGGAAGATATCCTAGAAGAAATAAAAGAAATTATCGATGACGATATCGAACTTGAAGTTATTCGCTATGATTCCGGTCCCCTTGATCCGGATATGGGATTGTTTGATACATTGGCAACCGTCTTGCGCACCCTGGATCCGGATGGCATCCCCGTTCCGTATCTACTCAGTGCATCATCCGATGCGCGGTTTTTTTCAAAAATCGGCATTCAGACATATGGTTTTATACCCATGCAATTGCCGGAAAGTTTAGACTTCGCCAAACTGATACACGCCGAAAATGAGC
>JASFGF010000437.1:0-3060 GCA_050123915.1 Desulfobacterales bacterium
CATGAAAATTTTCGAAAGGCCTTCTTATTTCCAATTTCATAATGACGCGGATTGCCTATTTTATAACCCCTCATGGTTTTGGTCATGCGGCCCGTTCTTCAGCGATAATGGGCGCTGTTAGTGAAACCGTTCCTTTAGTTTCATTTGACATCTTTACCACTGCCCCCGAATGGTTTTTTGAGGACTCATTGTCCGGTCAGTTTGAATACCACGAATTTGTGACGGACATCGGGCTTGTTCAGAAGACCCCTTTTTTGCATGATCTGGAAAAAACCATTGAAGCGCTGGACCGATTTATCCCCTTTGATCCTGCATTGATCTCAGAGACAGCTTATTTTTTAAAACAACGGGCATGTCACCTGGTCGTCTGTGATATTTCTCCCATCGGGATCTTAATTGCAAAAGAAGCAGGGATTCCTTCCATTCTAATTGAAAACTTCACGTGGGACTGGATTTATGAAGATTTCATTCAAGCCGATGCCCGTATCTCCCGCTATGTGGATTTTTTTCGAAAAATATACCAGGCAGCCGACTATCACATCCAGGCCTCCCCGGTCTGCAATCCGCAGTCTGTTGATATGACAACGGACCCCATCAGCCGGAACGTTCGGCTGCCATCCGTTGGGGTAAGAGAGAAACTTGGCATTCCGCAAGAAAAGAAAATCGTTTTGTTGACCACCGGCGGTGTTCGGGAAAAATACCGGTTTTTGAAAAATTTAACAGCTGAGCCTGAGATTTGTTTTGTTATCCCCGGCGGCAGTGAATCCCCTGAACAGCATGAAAACTTAATTCTTTTGCCCTACCGTTCCGGTTTTAATCATGTTGATCTGGTTAACGCTGCCGATGCCGTGGTCGGTAAGGCCGGTTACAGTACCATTGCCGAGGTCTATCAGGCCGGGGTGCCATTTGGCTATGTGCCTCGATCGAATTTTCGTGAAACAGACAAACTGGTTGCATTTATCGAAAAAGAGATGACAGGACTTTGTATCGGTGATGAGGAATTCAAGGCCGGTAAATGGCTTTCGAAAGTTTCTCAATTATTGAGTTTTCCCAAGACTCGACGGCATCATCGCAATGGATCTCATCAGGCCGCAGATTTGATCAGGGATATTTTATTCCCTTTTAAAATTTGAAACGCTCAATTTAGATTCAAAATAGGAACAAATATAGATTCTTCTCCAATTTAGTTGGAGTAGAGGGTCCAAGAATTTAAGGGGAATTTTGCTGTTATTCTGTATATCTCTGACCAGTGTTCGTATGACTTTTGCCAGACTTTCAAATTTTTGTAATTCTTTAGGATTTCACTCGAATCCTTGAATCCTTGACCCCTTGTACCCTTTGGGATCACACTTGCTCAATTGAAGATGCCTTAATTATTTTACCCTAATTAACTACGACTCGGGAAATGATCTTAAGTTTAAAGCCGAAGATATTTGCTTTTATTGACAGTAAATATGTTTTAGTCTATATTTTTTGATAAGTTCTAATTGCTTAGACGGCTTCTTTTGTAAGCGATATAAATTAAATATTAGGAGGGCAAAAATGAAAAAAGGTCTTGGCATATTGTCTGTGTTGGTTTTGTTTTCCATGATCATGTACCCTTTTGGTGAATGCATTGCCGCTGAAGGGGGCCTGCGTTACTCCATTAGTGTGGCCAAATTCCAGAATCGATCCAATTGGAGAGGACACTGGAGCCTCGGTGATGCCTGGGGCGCGGTTCTTACCGATAGCCTGAATCAGACAGGAAAATTTATTGTTTTGGGTGAAAAGGATATGAGGCGTGAGGCCATGCAAGAGCAGGACTTTGCTGCGAGCGGAAGAGCCGCCGGTGGCGGGAAAAAGGTCGTAACCGGCCAGATGACGCCGGCACAGCTTTTGATTAAGGGAGATATTACCCATTTCTCCGATACAACACAGAGCGGCAAAGGCGGAATCGGTTACAAAGGGTTCAGAATTGGCGGCAGTGCAAGTGAGGCCGAGATCAATGTCGTAATGTATATCGTTGACTCCAGTACCGGCCAGGTCATGGCCTCTAAAAAGTGTTATGGAAAGGTCTCAAAGACAGGGCTCACATTTGGTGTCCATAAGGGGGGATTCGGCGGCGATGTCGGAGGATTTAAAAAGACAAATGCCGGAAAGGCTATGGAAGCGGCCGTTGATGAAGGGGTGGAGTTTTTGACATCTAAACTGGAAAGCATCCCCTGGACAGGGACCATAATTTTAGCTAAAAAGGGGATGGTTTATATCAACCGCGGAACCAGAGAAGGTGTTAGTGTAGGCCAGACCTTTGATGTGGGGAAATCAGAGATTTTGAGAGACCCCGACACCGGTGAAGTATTAGATCAGAGCATTGAGAAAGTGGGGACCATCAAGGTCTTGAAGGCCAAAGAGAAACTTTCCATATGCAAAGTTCTAAACGGTCAAGGGATTACAAAAGGACTGACCGTGACTCCCTCAGAATAATCATTGGCCAATGGATAAAAGAATGAGAATAATATACGGTTTGATCTTACCCATGGTGTTTTTTATGGTTTCTTTTTATTCGTCTGTCTATGTGTTTGCTCAGGATGATAACCAGAATAAGCCAAGACCTAAAGTTATGGTTGTCATATACAGCACCGAAGTCAGCAGCTCCTTTTTAGGTGTGGCCATGGAAGGCAATCGAAATACGGAGAATCAGATAGAAAATTGTCTGATTGCTGAGGGGTTTCAGTTGGTTGATGCCGGCCAGGTCAGTCGTAAGAAAGAGCTTGAATCGCTTCTTATGAAAGAGGACGCGTCTTTGGCCGGAAAGATTGCCAAGGATTTCGGGGCAGATATCCTGGTTCAAGGTGATGTAAGACGCACATTTGTTGACGTAAGGAAAATATTTGGAACCCCCACGCGTTTTTTCTCAAATGAAATTCGTATTAAGGCCTTTAGGACAGACACGGGGAACATCCTTTTTTCAGGTTATAGGACACGACCCCCTTCAGGAGCCGGTGCTCTTTTACCTTTAGAGGATGCTGCCAATGAACTTTGCCAAGAGATGACGGATAAGATGCTGCCGGGGGGCAAAGG
>JASFGF010000438.1:0-3058 GCA_050123915.1 Desulfobacterales bacterium
ACAAAGTTGATGCCGAAACCAAGAGCAAGGTCGAAGCCACCATTGAACCCCTTAAAAAGGCCATGGAAGGTGATGACGCTGAAGAAATTAAGCGATTGAGCGAGGAATTAACCCAGGCGTCTCATAAACTGGCTGAGGCTATGTATCAGCAGGCTTCCCAGACAGACGACCAGCAGCAAGCTGGTGCCGGGCCAGCGGGTCAGGAACAGGCCGGCCCATCCGCGCCCGATGAAGATGTGGTGGATGCCGATTTTGAAGAGGTCAAAGACGACGATAAAAAATAACCGTATTTACTATATCATAAAAAATCCTGTGCGCACGTTTGTGCCACAGGATTTTTTTTTGGCCAACAGCTTTGACCTTATTTGAATAAAACCTTTACCAAATTATTCTTTCTTGTTATTATTTTTACACTTTTTTCCCCTTTAAGTGCGAGAATCAATTATAAACAAAAATATGCAAAGACACATATGACAAAAAGGTGGATGTTATGCAAAAAATCAAAGTATTACTTGTGGCACTGGCAATGATGGTGATCGTTGCGACATTTTTTGAAAGCTTTTCCATGGCCGCACAGGTTACGAGAATTCATTCAAGTAGAAAATACGTTTTCATCAATGGCAGCATTGCCGAAGGTTTTGTAATGGGCGCTAGTGTATGTTTTTTTTCTCCAGATTCAGACGAACCCATCACTTGCGGACCGATTGATCAGGTTTCAGAGTCATATGTCAGAGTTAGGGTGAACAACCGAATCGCAAAACAAATCCGCTACGGAATGGAAGCAAGGCTTTCTGAGGAGAAATTAAATAAAACAGAAACAACAGAACCATTGGCGTGTACCGATGATTCTGAATGCGGCAGTACCGGATTTTGCTTTAATGGCAGATGCCAAGAAAGATAAGTATGAGTTGGGATTAATCTTCCTGCAACGCCATTAAATTGGCAAAATAATTGAGCGATTCCGGATTTTTCAGTGAGTCCTTATTGAGTACCGGCTGATTGTGAATGACCTTATTTACCGCCAGCTCCACCTTTTTCATGTTGTGGGTATAGGGGATATCCGGAACCGAGACAATGACGGCAGGCACATGCCGTGGCGACGCATTGGTTCGGATAGTGGTTTTTATGTTGTTGACAATCTCATCGGTCAGTTCGTAATTTTCTGCCATTTTGACAAATAAAATCACTCGAACATCATTTTTCCAATTCTGGCCCACCACGACACAGTCTTCGATTTCCTCTAAAATATCTACCTGGCGATAGATCTCGGCGGTACCGATGCGCACGCCGCCGGGATTCAAGGTGGCATCCGACCGACCATAAATAACGACACCGCCTCTCTCTGTGATCAGAATATAATCTCCATGCCACCAGATGTTGGGATAAACATCAAAATATGCGTCATGATATTTTTGGTTGCCCGGATCATTCCAGAAATAGATGGGCATGGAAGGAAAAGGCGCCGTACATACCAGTTCACCCTGCTGATTGATGACCGATTTTCCGTTCTCGTCAAAAGCTTTGACCTTCATGGCCAATCCCCGGCACTGAAGTTCGCCGGCATATACCGGTCCCATTGGGTTTCCCAAAGCGAAACATCCATTAAGATCCGTACCTCCGGAAATCGAGGCCAACTGAAGGTCTTTCTTGACATCTCTGTAAATATACTCAAAACCTTCGATGGAAAGCGGTGATCCTGTTGAAAGCAACGCCTTAAGCGGCGTGAGGTCGTATGTCTTGCCGGGTTTTACACCCGCATTTTGCAGTGCGGCAATGTATCCGGCGCTGGTTCCGAATATCGATATTTTTTCGTCCTGAGCGATCTTCCAGAGAGCGCCGGGATCCGGATGAAAGGGATTTCCGTCAAAAAGAACCAATGTGGCGCCCGCGGCCAGAGAACTGACCAGCCAGTTCCACATCATCCAACTGCACGTGGTAAAGTAAAAGATAGTATCTTCTCTTTTTAAATCCGTGTGAAGCACAAGTTCTTTTAAATGGTGAATGAGAATACCTCCGGCACTCTGAACCATACATTTGGGAAGCCCGGTGGTACCGGACGAATACATGATGTAAAGGGGGTGATCAAAAGGAAGTTGTGCGAACTCGATGTTTAGGTCAGATTCTGAAGACCGAAAGTCCTTGCAATGAACGCCATTCGGTACCCCTTTGATATCCGGATATTTTTGAGTGTACGAAACCACCACTACTTTTTCAATGGAAGGAATCTCTTTGATGATGTTTGAAATTTTTTCCAGGCTGTCAAAGTGTTTTCCTTTGAAAAAATATCCGTCCGCCGTAAACAAAACCTTGGGTTCGATCTGACCGAATCGATCCAGCACCCCTTTTGTTCCGAAATCCGGAGAACATGAAGACCAGGTGGCACCGATACTGGCAGCAGCCAGCATGGCGATGATGGTTTCCGGCATGTTGGGCATAAATCCGGCCACCCGATCACCGGCCTGAACACCAACGGTTTTTAAAGATCTGGCCACACGTGCGGTCTCATCGTACAATTCGGCATATGTCATTTTTCTGGCCACCCGATCCTCTCCTCGAAAGACAAGTGCGGTCTGATCGTCCCGGAACCTTAGAAGATTTTCGGCAAAATTAAGCCGTGATCCGGAAAACCATCGGGCACCCGGCATTTTCGTCTCATCGTCAATGACCTGATCATAAGATTTTGATGTTTTAATTTTTACAAACTCCCATGTTGCTGCCCAGAAATCTGAAATATTGTTTATGGACCATCGGTACAGGGGATCATACTCAGAAAAATTTTGATCGAACTTGGCATTTACAAAATTCATGAATCGATGCATATTGGTGCCTTGGATTCTTTCCTCTGATGGTCTCCATAACAGTTTGGCCATGGTCGATTTCTCCCTTAATTAATTGACACATTAAGAATCCTGACCAAGATGGTCAGGATTTCGATTGTCGGGCAAATGGCATGCAATGCATTAAATCCCTTTTTAACGTTAACTTAAAAAAATAGTCAAGAATATGCCTTGAAAATTTAATTGAAAAAATCATAAAATTGTCTAGGAAATTTAAATTT
>JASFGF010000439.1:0-3057 GCA_050123915.1 Desulfobacterales bacterium
AGGACAGCCTGGATCACTATTTTGAAATTTAACCGAAATCGCTTACGAAAAACCTGGTATGGAGGATATAAGGAGGCTTTATGAAAAATATTATCCGAAATCTTCTTGTTTTTGTGGTCTTGATCTCTGCAGGATGTGCAACACTAAAACCTGCTCCACCGACACAGGATGTTTACTCCATGCCTCCGGCAACTAACGGAGTGCTCTCAATGGTAACATCTGCGTTCGCGAAAGATCATTCCCACGACGAATGCGGGTTCTTACTGCTTTCAAGCAGTGCCGAAGCGTATAAATGGCGTTTGGCTATTGTAGACCAAGCAACCCAATCTATCGACGCCCAGTATTTTATCTGGCAGGACGATGAGACTGGAGTTCTTCTGTTTGAACGCCTGCTGAGGGCTGCCGATCGCGGCGTGCGAGTTCGCTTGCTCGTTGATGACATGGTTTTCGCACCCGATGATCTTAGCGTGACCGCTCTTACACTGCATCCGAATATCGATATTAAAATATTTAATCCCGGAAACGTCCGTGAAAGTGTAGTGTTCTCAGGGATTGATTTTCTCTTCAACTTAAAAGAGCTCAATCGACGAATGCACAACAAGCTCTTTATTGTTGATAATCACATCGCTATTGTCGGCGGCCGCAATATCGGCAATGAATACTTCGGTCTTGGCAAAAAGTATAATTTTCGCGATCTGGATGTGCTGGTCGTTGGTCCTGTTTTGCCTGCGCTTTCCAACGCGTTTGACGACTATTGGAATGCTGAATTAGCATATCCTGGCAGTGCAATGTCCGATAAGGCAAGCATCGAGGAAATGGAATCTATTCGCAAAAGGGATGAAGAGTACTTGGCACAAAAAGCCGATGTGCTATCGTCTTATTTTTTGAAACCGAGAGATTGGGAAGAAAAATTCCGGCAACTTCCGAATAAACTTCTAGCCGGGAAAGCGTATTTTATTCAGGATAAACCTGTCTCGATCGGAGACGAAGAACATCGACTGCTTGATATGCTTAATTATATAGCAACCCCGAGTCGAAAGGAGATCGTTATCGTATCTCCTTACCTCATTCCGACAGAAAATTTACTGAAAAAGATAGAAGAGCTTTTATCATATGGAGTGAAAGTATCGATCATAACTCCTTCAATGGGTGCGAACAATCATACGGCAGCTCATAGCCATTACAAAAAATATCGTCGAAAAATTCTCGAAATCGGGGTGTCACTTTTTGAAATGAAGCATGATTTACCAGCGGAAATACGAAAGTTCTCCGACGTACCTCCTGTGGAGTCGAAATTCACATGTCTGCACGTCAAAGCTATGGTGGCTGACCGGGAACGCTGTTTTGTTGGGTCCCTTAATCTCGATCCTCGCGCCATTGAACTTAATACGGAAAACGGTCTATATATCGAATCTCCAGATCTATGCAGTCAACTCGCAGACCAGTTCGACACCTTGATGTCACCGAAAAACGCATGGCATGTTTATCTGGATAAAGACAATCAGATTAAGTGGGAATCGAGTTCTGGAACAGTGGCAAGTCAACCGGCGCGTCATTTTTGGCAGCGTTTTTCTGATTTTTTCTTTCGGCTATTGCCTATAGAGAGTCAGATATAAAGTTTTTAAAGATGTCAGTTTTCAAGTTTGTCCGTTAAGGATACCTCGTTCAGGCTATTAATTTAACTGACACCCAGCACCTGAACCCGAAACCTAAAATCTTTATGGACAAAAAACAATCTAATGGAGTGAGCTATGGTCAAGCTAACCAAAGATGAATTGGCGTTTTACCAAAAACATCCGGAACTGATTCGGGCTGTTGGTGATAAGGCAACCATTTATCGAGTGATTTTGCTTGTCGTTTTCGTGGTCGGATTCCTGCTCGTCACCATCTCCAAAGTGGTGAAGTATGCATTCAATGACGCCTCGACGGTGTGGCTGGTCGAACTAAGTGTGGAGTTGATCTTTGAATTGGGGGTCGCACTCTGGGGAGGTGTCGCGACAACAGTGCTGCTGCAGGATTTTGTCAAACGTCAGTATAGCGAGGGCAGACGATATCAGCAGGACATCATCAGGCAACTGGCGAATGAGCAAAATCAGGCGGAGATTTCAACAACTGGTGGCAATGACTATCACGACAGCCGCTGACGCTGATGGAGAGCCACACAGATCTTTCGTTGAAATTTTCGGGCCGCTATCGAGGAATTGTGGACGAGGTTTTGGAAATTTCAACTCCGGTAAAACAACCGTAATCACACATGCAATGCCGTGTTGGTCTATCCACTGCCCGGGTAATGAAAAAAATAAGAAACCATGAAAACAAATAAGGCAATGAACATCTTTATTATTGCTTCATCTCACCCGTTTCTCCCCCATTTTTGCCTCCTTTTGGGGGATACGAAGTTATCAAAAAAGGTATAATCTTGGTTCACATCGGAAAAGAAGGTTTTGAATCCAGCGGGCTGTGTGTTGATGAAGAAGATACGAATGAGGGGTCAAGTCGGAAAAATCTGCTTATAAAGCACAAAAAATGCAGAGTAACAAAGAAAGGTGAAAGGAGTAAACCAATGTATAGGAGAATTTCAATCGGTTTAATGGGATTGGTGATGATGTGGCCCGTTTTGTTATCCGCACAGGACAAACCGGTAGACAACATGCAGGTCATCATCGAGAAAGCCCGTGCTGACAAGAGGTTTTTAATTGCCGAGAACATGGAGCTTACCAAGGCTGAAGCCAAAGCATTCTGGCCGATTTATGAAAAGTATCAAAATGAACTCTCCCGTCTTTGCTCACTCATCATGATAATGATCGATAAATATTCAAAGGCCTACGAAAAAATGACCGAAGAGACTGCCAGGAATCTTCTTGATGAGTACATGACCATAGAGACTCTTAGGTTGAAACTTCTTCAGACCTATCTTCCCAAGTTTCAGGAAGTTCTGCCTGTTGTAAAGGCCCTTCGCTATTTTCAGATCGAGAACAAGATCTATTCGGGGGTGATGTATGAATTTGCTTCAAATATACCGCTTATCAAGAATACCAAGTAGACATAAAAAAAAGG
>JASFGF010000440.1:0-3057 GCA_050123915.1 Desulfobacterales bacterium
CCGATGAGCATCAATATATTGTCATTCGGTTTTAAGTATGGCGTCCCTTCTGATGCCAGCCTCATCATGGATGTTCGTTTTCTTTCAAATCCACATTTTGTTCCTGATCTCAAAGTGTTAGACGGTAAAGCCGAAAAAGTTCAGAACTATGTCTTAAATAACGACGACACCCGAACGTTTTTAAAAAAATATCTGGATTTCCTTGACTATTTAATTCCATTGTATGAAAAAGAAGGCAAAGCCTATTTAACCATTGGCGTCGGTTGTACAGGAGGCAGGCATCGATCGGTGGTCATTGCCGAAGCTATATCAAAACATATAAATAAACCAGACAGAAAGATTATGGTCACACATCGTGATATAGATCTTTAGAAGGAGCATTATGGTAGGTATCGTTATTGTAACACACAGTCAACTTGGAGATGCGCTAATTGATGCTGCCGAATTCATTCTCGGAACTCGACCCGATACCATGGTCTCTGTTTCCATTAATTTGAAAGAAAATGTAGATAAACTGCGCAAAAAGATTTCTAAAGGAATTAAAGAGGTTGACCGTAATAAAGGGATTCTGATCCTCACAGATATGTTTGGCGGCACACCTTCCAACTTGAGTTATTCATTTCTCGAAGAAGGAAAAGTGGAAGTCATATCCGGCGTTAATCTTCCAATTTTGATTAAAGCCGCGGATTTTCAAAAAAAGGAAATGGATCTTTGCGAACTCGCTGAACATCTCGAAGCGTTTGGGAAAAAAAGCATTTCACTTGCCAGTGGAATTTTAAAAGGAAATAAACGGGAATAAGCCGGTAATCTTGGAGGAGACAATATGAGCGTAAAAGTAGCTATAAACGGTTTTGGTAGAATAGGACGCCTTGTTTTTAGGGCTTCAATCAATCATACTGAACTTGAGGTTGTGGCCATTAATGATCTTATGGATTCAGCCACAATGGCCCATCTTCTTGCTTACGATTCTGTTCACGGTCGTCTGGGGATGGAAGTCATTGCAAAAGAAGACTCAATAGAAGTTGGTGGAAGGTCGGTTGCGGTGACATCAATAAAAGATCCCGCTGCCCTTGCCTGGAAAGATTATAATGTGGATATTGTTGCGGAATGCACCGGTCTTTTCAGAGACCATGAAACCGCTTCAAAACATCTTGCCGCCGGTGCACGGAAGGTGATCATATCGGCACCTGCACAGAAACCGGATATTACCATTGTCATGGGTGTCAACTCAAATCAGTATGATCCTAAAAATCATAATATTATATCAAACGCCTCTTGTACGACGAATTGTCTTGCACCGATGGCCAAGGTGCTTTTGGAAAACTTCGGGATTAAGAGCGGCTTAATGACGACCATACACTCTTATACGGGCGATCAGCGATTGCTCGATTTCCCTCATAAGGATCTTCGAAGAGCCCGAGCCGCAGCCATGAACATGATTCCGACGACCACAGGCGCAGCCAAGGCTGTAGCCTTGGTGCTTCCTGAACTTTCCGAAAAGCTCAACGGACTTGCCATTCGCGTCCCCACACCGAATGTGTCCATTGTCGACTTTGTTGCAAGTTTAGAAAAAACAGGGGTCACGGTTACTGATGTAAATTCAGCTCTGAAAGACGCTTCGGAAAATTCACTTGCCGGTATCCTTGGATATAGTGAACTTCCGCTGGTATCCTCCGATTATAATGGATCAACTTTATCTTCAATTGTCGATGGACCGACAACGTATGTCGTGGACAACATGGTCAAAGTCCTGTCCTGGTACGACAATGAAACCGGATATTCAAGCAGGATGGTGGATCTAGCGGCCATGATTGCGGCACAATTGTAAGACCTTTTAAAACTTTACGCTTCATGTATAATTTAATTTTTGCTGAAAGAACTCGTGACCAAGGGCTCGCATGAAAGAACCTGTCCAGACAATTCATGAATGTCTCTGATTTAACAGGGGATTTCATCCAAAAAGTCGAATCGTCGGTGATTCTTTCAAAACGATCCCTAAATCACTCAAACAGCTTCCGGTCAAAATTAAATTATACATGAAGCTCCTTTTAGATCGATTTGTTTCAAAACTCACAACTATAAATTGAATATTTTCGATTGAAAATGAATAAGGTGTAACCCGAATGGAGATACATTTATGGACAACCGCAGACCCCTCATTGCCGGTAACTGGAAGATGTTTAAAACGTGTTCCGAGGCTGTTGAAACAGCAAAACATCTTGTAAAGCTTGTATCGACGTCCGTCGATGTCGATGTCATGATTGCGCCGCCGTTTACTGCACTGGCACAGGTTTCAGATGTGGTGAAAGGAACCTGTATATCTTTAGGCGCACAGAATCTTTATTGGGAGACTGAAGGTGCATATACCGGTGAGATATCTTCATCCATGCTTGTTTCAGCCGGTTGCCGGTATGTCATTATCGGACATTCCGAGCGACGTCAATATTTCGGAGAAACCGACGAATCCGTTAACAAGAAAGTAAAATCATCTGTCAATTTCGGGTTAATACCGGTGATGTGTGTGGGAGAATCTGAAATAGAGCGTGAATTAAACGAAACTTTTTCAGTGCTTGACAAACAGGTAAAAAATGGGTTAGAGGGCTTTTCTCACGATGATCTGAAAACACTGGTCATCGCATATGAACCGATATGGGCCATTGGGACCGGAAAAACGGCAACCACTGATCAAGCCCAGGAAGTTCATAATTTCTTGCGCACGACGCTTGAAACAAATTTCGGAAATATGCTTGCCAAATCTATAAGAATCCTATATGGAGGTAGCGTTAAACCGAATAATATCGAAGAACTTATGTCAATGCCTGATGTTGATGGGGCACTGGTAGGCGGTGCAAGCCTTGACCCGGAAACATTCAGCAAAATCGTCCAATTTCAGAATCAAACTTAATAAAATTATGTCAACATTTTTAATTATCATACACACGATTGTTTGCATCGCCCTTATTTTGATTATTCTGCTTCAGACTGGAAAAGGGGCAGATATGGGGGCTGCTTTTGGCGGGGGCTCCAGCCAGACACTTTTCGGCAGTACCGGCTCTT
>JASFGF010000441.1:0-3055 GCA_050123915.1 Desulfobacterales bacterium
TGTGCAATATCGCGGATCGGCCCAAAGCATGTAATTTTATCCTTCCGTCTATTGTAAACCGGGGTGATTTAATTATTGCCATATCGACGTCAGGACAAAGTCCTGCGTTTGCCAAAAAACTGCGCAAAGATCTTGAAAAGGAATTCGGGGATGAATATGAAGAATTTTTGAATCTAATGGGCGCGATCCGTAAAAAACTTTTAAGCCAAGACCATGAGCCCGAGGCACATAAGCATCTTTTTGAGCAATTGATCGAAAGGGATCTTGTTCAAATGCTTAAAGACGGTGATACGGAAAATATTAATTCATTGCTTCTCGAAGTCTTGGGTGAAGGGTATGAATTCAAAATATTAATGGGGATGTATCGATAGATTCACAAAGGATAGAATAAGTGGAACCGCTATTTTTTCTGGTCATTACATGTTATCTGCTGAGCACCATCGGATATCTTTTGTATCTTTTCTTTCAGAAAGATTATTTTCAGAAAACCGGTTTTTACCTCTTGGCAACCGGGTTTTTATGCCACACGGTGGAATTGGGATATCGATTTGTTCAGTCAGGTCAATTTCCTGTCAGTAACCTTCATGAAACACTCTCATTGGCAGGTTGCACCATCGCAGGTGTTTTCCTGCTGTTTCAATACAGGTATCGTCTCAAGATTCTGGGGATTTTTGCTGCTCCTTTAGTCACGATCGTGATGGTCATTGCAGCCCATTTACCGAACGTACCGAGCGAGACCCAAGCGGTTTTAAAAAGCATTTGGCTTGTTGTGCACGTTGTGGCGATCTTTATCGGCGAAGCGTCGTTGGCGCTGGCCTGCGGTGCAGGGCTTTTGTATCTTTTACAGGAGCATGCCATTAAATCCAAACATCGTGGTTTCTTTTTCAAGCGGCTTCCTTCTTTGGAACTGCTGGACCATACCGGGTATGCATGCATCGTTACCGGTTTTACCATGATGACGTTTGGGCTGATAACAGGTTTAATTTATGCAAAATCGATTTGGGGAAGATTCTGGAGCTGGGATCCCAAGGAAGTTTGGTCCGGCATTACCTGGCTCCTGTATGCCGCCCTTCTTCACCAGCGCCTGACATTTGGGTGGCGAGGACGCCGGGCGGCGATTATGGCCATCATCGGTTTTGCTGTTATTTTATTTACGTTTCTGGGGGTCAACTTTTTGTTAAAGGGCCATCACGGAGAATTTACCCGGATGTAAATGGCATTATGGGAAGTATGTTTGAGATCGTATTGCTGGGATTGAATCATAAAACAGCGCCGGTAGCTCTGAGAGAGTGCATTGCCATCTCAAAGGATGAGACTGCCATTGCCTTAAAAGCGTTTCAGAAACTTGAATCTATCCGTGAAGTGATGCTTTTTTCCACTTGTAATCGTGTGGAAGTTCTCATGATTGTCCAGGACAAAACCAACGCGGTGAATGCTGTCAAAGATTTTCTTTCCGAATCGAAACATCTTCCGGTTTCCGAATTTGAAAAATTCCTCTACATTCATGAAGGCGATGATGCTGTCCGGCATGTATTCAGGGTTGCCGCCAGTCTCGATTCAATGATTGTGGGAGAACCGCAGATCCTGGGCCAGATAAAAGAAGCCTATCAAATGGCCACAACAACGAAGACTTCCGGTGTTCTTTTGAACAAATTACTCCATCGAACTTTTTTCGTGGCCAAACGAGTTCGTACGGAGACCGGGATCGGAGATAATGCAGTATCCATCAGTTACGCGGCTGTTGAACTTGGGCGAAAAATTTTCGGAACCTTTGAAGGAAAGAAAGTGCTGCTTATCGGCGCCGGTGAAATGGCGGAGCTTGCGGTGGAACACCTGATTCGAAACAAGGCAGGGGATATCCTGGTTGCCAATAGAACCTTTGAGACCGGTGTTGACCTGGCCAGAAAATTTAAAGGACAGGCAATTCGGTTCGATGAAATTGAGGATGCCTTACAACAGGTCGACATCATCATCAGTTCAACCGGTTCTCCCGATTACGTTGTTACGCGAAATCATGTCAAAGGAATCGCACGCCGCCGTCATAATCGGCCGCTTTTCTTTATCGACATCGCTGTTCCTCGTGATATCGATCCGGAAATCAACCGGCTATCCAATTCATATGTTTATGATATCGATGACCTTCAAGGAATTGTAGATGAAAACGTCGAGGATCGCAACAAAGAAGCCATAAAAGGAGAAAGAATCGTTGATGAAGCTGTGATCAGTTTTCGGAATTGGCACGAAAGCCTGGAGGTAATACCGACGATTGTCGAATTGAGGAAAAAGATCGAAGAAATTGCCAAAGGAGAATTAAACAAAACTCTCAATACCGTAAAGCATCTATCGGATGACGACATCATGACCATCAACAGAATGACAGAGGCAATGGTCAATAAAATACTTCATGATCCAACGATGCTGCTAAAAGGTAACGGACGACACCAGGACAAATCCGTTTATCTAGACGTTACAAGAAAGCTGTTCAAACTGGATGAATAACACAAATTAGTTTTGAGTTAAATCCACAATCTCTGGTGTTGGTTCTGGAAAGGTTTTACCGTTCCGGCGAGAAATATGATACAAATCAAGAAATATAAATTTTGAAATTCGAATGTTCAAATGACAAAAACAAAACCAAAAAAATTACCTAAAGCGTCTCAATATTGCAGGCCTTTTTGTATGTTGGACATAGCAAATTTATTGTTTAGAATTTCGAATTTTGATCATTCGAATTTGTTTCGGATTTCGTGCTTTGGATTTCGAATTTAGATTCCAAAGTGCTTTCCCTACCCTTACAGGATGCCTCCTGGGGCCATATGCTCTGCGAGTGAAAGCTTACTCTTGCGGTATATCCAAAAGATTATATGTTATTTAAATCCAAACATATCGACATCTCAACAATTCGCCATCTTTACCCGTTTAAATCCCATTACATAAAAATAAACGGTCTGAATTATCACTTCCTTGACCAGGGTGCAGGGGATCCGGTGGTCATGCTTCACGGAAATCCCACCTGGTCGTTTTATTTTCGTAACCTGGTTAAAGGCCTGTCGTC
>JASFGF010000442.1:0-3047 GCA_050123915.1 Desulfobacterales bacterium
AAAGTGGAGAGTTGTATCCTTTCGTTTTGATGATTAATACGCCCGGCAAGTCTCCGGAACCTATGATGGATATCATTCAGCGTGAATTAAAATAGTGTCCATCCAAAAATGAGAATATTTGTTCAAAATCAAGGCATGCGAAAATGAACCGCCCCGATGGAAAATCTATCGGGACAGGTACGCATATACTTGATATCCCGAGGATTATTTTTTTAGCATAACGAAGAGACTTGTCCGCCTATGGCGGATTGGACAAAAAGACCATTTATGGATGGACACTAAACTATAGATAGGGTGTATGACCGCTTGTTATGGAGGCATAGGCACTATGGTTATGGATGGATTCGAAATTTTCAGCACTCACGGAAAACCAGGTTATATTGCTGTCTTTTTTCAGTTTATCGGCAACATCTCTCACAACATCTTCAACGAATTTGGGATTCGAAAAGCCTTTTTCCGTCACATGTTTTTCATCGACCCGTTTCAGTACCGAATAGACTTCACATGATGCGGCATCTTCCACCAACTCAATCATATCTTCAATCCAGATAAATTTGTTAAAGCGTGTGCTGAGACGAACCTGACCGCGTTGGTTGTGGGCGCCTGATTCACTGATTTCTTTAGAACAGGGACAAACGGAAGAGATGGGAACAACGACAACAGATACAAGGTCAATCTTACCCTTTGGGTCGCTGGATCCTAAAAAACTGCAGACATAATCCATCAATCCGGGAGATTTGCTGACCGGAGATTTCTTTTCAATAAAATAAGGAAAAGTGACTTCTATATTGGCTGAAGCTGCATTTAGATACTCTTTCATCTCCTCAAGGATAACGGATATTTTCTTTAAAGAGACTTCAGGTCTAAATAGATGCAACATTTCCACAAAACGGCTCATGTGAGTCCCTTTGTAATTGTGGGGCAAATCAACATACATATTTATGGAAGCAACCGTATGTTGAATGTTATTCCTTCGATCAAGTACGGTTATGGGATATTTAAGATCCTTTATCCCCACCTTATCAATTGGAATATTTCGATAATCGAATTGATTTTGAATATCTTTCATTTTAGCAGATAATCCATTTTCACATGATGCATGGCTCTGAAAATATTCCCTTTGACTTTTTTGTTATTTCTATAAAGTTTTTTTAAAATCTTTTTTATTTCATATCGTTTGGAGGTATTTATGCTGGGACAGGGATTTTTAAAAACCGGGTAGCCCTTTTCCTTGGCAAAACGTCCGATGACATCTTCGTCAACAAAGGCAAGCGGCCTTATCACCGAAAACTTTCCCTTGAAGAAAGACTGTGACGGCAGCATACTGCTAATTTCACCGGCATAAAAAATATTCATAAATAAAGTTTCAATAATATCGTCTTTATTGTGTCCAAATGCGATCTTGTTGCAGCCGAGTTCATCAGCGATTTCAAAAAGCCTTTTCCTGCGTAGCCTGGAACATAAAAAACAAGGATTTTCCCGGTTTTCGGAACTGTGCGCCAAAACGCCGTAATCTGTACGTTCAACTCTGAGCTCAAAACCTATATGACAGCAATATTCTGCCAAAGATTTACTGAACCCCCCGTCAAATCCCAAATCAACGTGCACTGAGTACAGCTCATAATTGATGGGAATCCGTTTTAGACGTTCATTCAATATCCACATCAGGATAAAGCTGTCTTTACCTCCTGAAAGCCCGACCAAAATCCGATCTCCATGGGAAATCATATCATATCGATGCAACGCTTTCCCAACATTCCTTTTTATCACCTTGTAGGCATAGCTGTACCTTGGCAAAAAAAGTATCGGCCTCCTATAAATTTTCCTCTTTTTCCTCTATTTCTTCTATTTCCTCTTTATCGTTTTCTTCCTTTCCTTCCCGAATAGTGATCTTTCCTGCGGCGATTTCACGCAGAGAAACCACAATGTCTTCGTTTTTTGGCGAACTGACCAGATATTCAGATCCTTCCCGGATCTGTCTTACACGTTTGGCCGCCATGTTTACCAGTAAAAATCGGTTTTTTACCCGCTTTAAACAATCTTCTATGGTTATACGTGCCACAAAAAACCTCCGTTTATAATATTTCTATTAATTCATAAAATCTTTTTCCACCCGGAGCTTCCAAAACAATCTCGTCTCCGGGTTTCTTCCCTAAAATTGCTTTTCCGAGTGGCGAAGACACAGAAATTCGACCTTCTTCGATATCCGCTTCATCGGGTCCAACAAGTTGATATATAACGTTTTCAGAAGTATCAATGTTCTCAAGCATTACAGAACTGGCAAATACCGCCCGATCTTTTGGAAGCTTTTGAGGATCAATGATATCCGCCATGGACAGTTTGTACCCCAATTCATTCAACTTTCCCTCTATAAATGCCTGCCGGTCTTTGGCAGCTTCAAACTCGGCGTTTTCAGTGATATCCCCGTGAGCACGAGCTTCTTCAATGGCCTTTATATTTCTGGGTCGCTCGACCTTTTGAATGTGCTCCAGCTCTTTTTTAAGGGCCTCATACCCTTCTCGCGTAATTGGTACTCTTTCCAAATCTATTCCCCCGATAAATATTCTTTTATCAGAATTTCGGCGATCTGTACCGCATTGGTTGCAGCGCCTTTTCTGATGTTGTCAGCGACAACCCACATATTGATACCATTTTTAATGGATTCATCGTCACGAATACGACCTACAAGTGTAAAATCCTGACCGGCGGCATCGATAGCAAGCGGATATTGATTGTTCCCCGGATCATCAACGACCTTAACGCCGGGTGTTTTTTCAAGAAGCGCCTTTACCTCTCGAGCAGAAACATCTCTTTTTGTCTCAATGTTAATCGATTCCGAATGTCCGAAAAACACCGGCACACGAACGGTGGTTGCCGTAACCCCTATGGTATCGTCCTCTAAAATTTTCCGGGTTTCATGGACCATCTTCATCTCTTCTTTTGTATATCCGTTCTCCAGAAATACATCGATATGCGGAAGACAGTTAAAGGCAATGGTGTGGGGATATACCTTATTTTCATGTTTTTTAAAATTAAGAATCGCCCGG
>JASFGF010000443.1:0-3035 GCA_050123915.1 Desulfobacterales bacterium
TATTTGAAATATGTATTTCGATGATCGGAATATCGAGGGCCAGCAGCGCATCACGGATGGCGATGCTGGTGTGGGTATATGCAGCAGGATTGATAATCATTCCTTTTTGAGTGGCCGCAGCTTCCTGGATCTTTTCGACAATGGCCCCTTCATGATTGGACTGGAAGGTTTCGACAAAAATTCCCAGTTTTTCCCCTAAGTTTTTAAGGTCGGAATTGATTTCATCCAGGGTTGCCTTGCCGTATATTTCAGGCTCTCTTTTTCCCAGCATGTTCAGGTTGGGTCCGTGAATGACTAAAACGTTCAAGTTGTCTGTTTTCGGATCCATTCTTTTCTCCCTAAATCATATATTTTTAAGTATTGTATCGTGTATTAGTGGTGGACAATTTATAATCACCGCAGAGCCGCAGAGGGCGCAGAGAATTTATTTTATTTTTTGCTTTCCGCTGAGAGGGCGGAAAGCAAAAACATGCATCTCACAAATCGGATTTTAACTTGCTGTATTTTAAAATAAAATCGCTATTATAGAGCTTGAACTTTTTTCTTTTGCCGTCCTCTCAACGGCAAAAGAAATGATAGTTTACTTTGCGACCTTTGCGTCTCGAGCGAAGCGGGCGGTGAAATAATATACAAGATACGTCGTCGAACTTAAGAATCATGGACCTTATTTGAAAGTTTCGTGCTTTCGTGATAATAATACTTATTCGCCGATCAGCTCTCTAAATTTGGAAATGGTTTCTTTGTAGTTAGGGCTTTTGAAAATGGCCGATCCGGCCACAAAGACATCAACTCCGGCATCTGAAATATTTTTAATGGTTTTTTCGTTCACTCCCCCATCGATCTCGATAAGTATGGACAGTCCCCGGTCTTGAATCATTTTGCGAAGGGCACGGACTCTATCGATACTGTTGGGTATGAATTTTTGACCGCCAAATCCTGGATTTACACTCATGATCATCACAAAATCCACATCTTCAAGGATCCATTCAATGACAGATAGCGGCGTTGAAGGATTCAGCACCACACCGGCACGCAAATCCAATGATTTTATCAGCTGGATGGTCCGATTTAAATGGATACAGGCCTCTACCTGAACTGAAATCAGATCGGCGCCTGCTTTGGCAAAGTCTTCAATATAGCGATCCGGATTTTCAATCATCAGATGAACGTCAAGGGGAAGTGACGTGATGCGCCGGGCAGCTTTAACGATTAAAGGACCGATGGTGATATTTGGGACAAAATGGCCGTCCATGACGTCCACATGAATCCAGTCGGCTCCAGCTTTTTCCACAGATTGTATTTCATCTCCCAGTTTTGAAAAGTCAGCAGACAGTATCGATGGTGCAATATATTTCATTATATAAACCTCTGTACAGTATAATTAGAAAACCAACTGATATCAGGCAGTTTTGTTTGTGATTTTGACACGATAATTACCCAATGTCAAGTGTCATAAGGTCAACCCGCATGTCTCAAACCCCAAAACTCTCAAACCGGAAAAAGGAAAGAGAAAAGAGGAAAGAGAATAGTGAGAACCATGAATGAACACGAATAAACACAAATTAAAATAATAATATTTATGTTCATTTGCGTCCATTTGCGGTTATCTATTTTCTAAAATGAACTTCCAAACCCGTCATCATAAACCTGGGTCTTTATCAATTTGTCATCCTCGTAAAGAAAAACGGTGGTATTGTTATTATTGGGGATGATGAGCCAGATTTCGTTTCCGGGTTGTATGAATTCGTCAAATATGGTGTTCGAAACGCCGAAACTATTCAACACAACACGGATATGTTTTTTTAAAAAGCCGTCGTTGACCCTGTACCTGAAAAAGCTCCCGCCAAAGGAACCCTCTAAATAACCATGGCCTTTCTTTCCGGGTTTTCTGTTGACGACAAGATCCACAACGCCGCCTTCAGTCACAAAATAACCGGATAACGGTTCTTGGGCAATGATGGTATTCAAGGGTTTGTCTCGGTAAAATACAGACTTTATTTTTCCGAGTATCAGATTGCTGTTTTCGATCAGGGGAATTGCACTGTCAAGAAATCGCCCCTTAAGATCCGGCATCTTGTATTCCTGTGGTCGAACTCCGAGGCTGACCAAAAGGTTTACGCATTCGCTCCGAGTTATCATTGTGCCGGCAGTAGGAACCTGGGCAATAACCGAATCTTTTTTTATACGATTGCTATAGATACTGGATATCTGTCCCTGGCACAAGCTGTTTTCTTCCAAAATGATCCGTGCCTGTTGAACGGGCAGGTTTTCAAGGTTGGGCATCAGGATGGATTTTGGACCTTTTGAGATAATGACCCTGACATCCCGTCCCTTTTTTATTTCCGATCCAGGTTCCGGTTCTTGAAAAATAACATTGTTTTTGGGCATATCTGTGCTGTATTCGGATCCTTCGACTTTTGTATTAAGTCCTAAATCTGTTAATAACTCAAGTGCATAAACAACATTTTTGCCCGCCAGATCCGGCACGATCACCGTGTCCTCACTTTTTATAATCATTGTAAGGGTCAGGTAGGCACTTGCACCCACAATGAGGATAAACACAAACAACAGGATAGCTATTTTTAATGCTCGCGAGATCATTTTGCCCGTTTCATACAGACAGCAAAAAAGCCATCCATATTATGGAGATGGGGAAACGTTTTTAAATATCCGTTACCGGTTAAAAGAGAACGTGCTTCATGGGGTAAACCGTCCGGATGTTTTTCTATAGCAAAATCTTGATGTTTATTCAAAAAACCATTTATCACGGATTCATTTTCTTCGGGTTCCATACTACAGACACAATAAACCAGAAGACCCTCAGGTTTGACTTGATGTGCCAGGTTATCTAAAAATGCCGCCTGCCTTTTTGCATGACGAATCAGATCCTGTTCCAATGTGCGCCATTTTGTATCCGGATTTCTTCTTAAAACGCCAAGGCCGGAGCAGGGAGCATCCAATAAGATCCGATCAAATTTTCCAATGGATGTATCGCCAACAGGATCATCCAGATCATACGTATGGGATGTGACCAT
>JASFGF010000444.1:0-3031 GCA_050123915.1 Desulfobacterales bacterium
GACCTCTGTTTTTCGAGAACCGTAAGCCAACGTAACAGGAACCAGCACATGATTGCCTTTTATAACGACGTTTGTTTCACTGTTGTTCGCCAGGCTTTCCTGCCCCCGATTAAATGCCTCCATCTCTTTATCAAGCTTCTCACTTGCATTTAAATCGATATAAAATTTTCGGCGTTTATGGATTAATATATAAGTTCCGGATCTATCAGAGCCTATTTGGTAGGTTCCGGTTTCACCTATTCTAAACCTTTTAAGATCAGCCGTATCGATATACCAACTACCATGGTCATCGGTTTGCAAATATACTCCTCCTTCGTCTCTGTCGACGTAATAAGTATTTGCAGCGTATAAGGGGAGTACCCAAAAACATAAAAAGACAACGGCTAAGATTAACCTTGAAACCATAAAAGAAATTTTCTTTTTTTCTAATCTAGTCTTTTTTAAAGAATTTTTTTCTTCCAACCCCAACGAGCCCTACCAGCCCAGCACCAAGAAGTACAAGTGTCGCAGGCTCGGGGACAGGGGAGACTTCAGGACCAGCAACTATTTGTACTGGCGTGGCAGCACCTGAGCTTGAAGAAACGCTTGATTTGCTGAAGGTTGTCGGATCATCAGACGAAGGACAACCTACAATTCCAAAAAACATAATCACAATACATAAAACCATAAATAATTTCTTCATCTTTTTTCTCCTTTTTAAAAGTCATAAAAAAATCTTTTTACTTATCATAAAGCAGGCATTGAAACTTTGTTAATAATTAAATGCAAAAGTTGGGCCACAATGGTTTGATTTGGATTTATTGTAATAAATTTAATAGATTAACTTGGTTCGATAAAAAAAATAAAGCAAATTTTATGAAAATATTTACACACTTTTTCTATAATATAGGTGATATATAAGCAGAAGGTGATTGCAGGATTTTGCAGGAGGGATTAGAGGGCGGAAGTCAAGTATCAAAACTGTAATAGGGCATCCACCATGGGCGATAAATAAAAAATGTGCCCATTACTGGTCCCATAGGTAGGTCTTCTTTAAATTTGAATTCCCCGCTGCTTGCAGCGCGGGATGAATTCAAATAAAAGTTAAAATCCTTTTCAAAGCGAAATTGCGCTGGCTCAACCCGGAGGGTTGTGGAAAAAATTCCGAAATACCCCGTAGCTTGTTGCGGGAATAGGAATTTTAGCCTTTCGCTTATTAGATTCCGAAGATAAACCTTCGGGAGTTTCATAAAATCGTTACACGATTTTATTATTACTTTATTATTTTTTATTTCTTAACAGTTATATTTTTCGATGTAGAATTGCTTATCCCTTCATTATCGGTAACTATAAGGGTGACTGAGTAATTATCGAACTTGACGTATCTATGGTTGGGATTTTGCATGGTGCTGGTCTCTCCGTCGCCAAAATCCCAAAACCATGACACAATGGTTCCATCACTGTCAGTGCTACGGTCGGTGAATGTAAATCTTTTTCTACTTGTGGCATAGCTGAAAGCAGCATCAGGTGGATTGTTGGGAAGTTCATTTTGTCTGACATAGACAGAACTATCTGCCGTACCTTTAAGCCCTCCATGGTCTTTTACCGTCAATTTGAATTTAAGATTCTTTCCAAGCGGGTCTGTTTTTGGTGCAGTAAACGTCGCTACAGCTGAAGTTGCGCTAGACAATAAAACAGGATCTCCATCGACTTGGGTCCAAAGATATGAGGCAACTCCATCATCAGAATCCTTTGAGGCTGACCCATCCAATGTTACTAAAGTTCCTTCAACAGGCTCCATATAGTCTGGAGCAACAATTGCTGTTGGCGGTTCGTTTTGCCAACTGATATTGACAATACACGAGTCTGTATTTTGCAGCCCACCGGCATCCGTCACGGTAAGATCAAAAGCAAAGGAAGCGCCGTCAGGCCCCACATTCGGTGCCGTAAAGGTCGGCTGTGATGACGTTGGATTTGAGAGGGTAACCGTTTGAACTCCTTTTTGAGTCCACAGGTAATAGGCAATGCCATCATCAATATCTAAAGAAGAAGATCCATCCAGAGTTACAACAACCCCTTCATCCACCGTTTGGTCCCTACCGGCATTGGCCTGGGGCGGTTCATTCTGCCAGGTCACGTTTACAGCACACTCATCTTTTCCTTGATTTCCATTGTGATCTATAACAGTAAGTTCAAAGGTCAAAGCAGCGCCTTCCGAACCCACATCGGGTGCTGTAAAGGTCGGTTGCCTTACATCTGGATTAGAGAGAGTTACTGTAGGTTCGCCGACTTGAACCCAGTGATAAGATGCAATGCCGTCATCCGGGTCGGACGAGTTCGAGCCGTTCAGCAAGACAGCCTGCCCTTCACTAACGGTCTGATCCGGACCCGCATCTGCCGTTGGTGCTTGGTTAAGTGCACCTGATGGTTCATGACATACCTCGTTGGAATTTCCGCTCTCAAACCCTTCGCTATCGAATGCCCTTGTCACGAAACAGTATGTTTTGGTTTCATCCAAATCGTAAATTGTGCAAAAAGTGTCAGCTCCTTCCCAGGATGAATTTGCATAATCGAAAGGTTGGCTTTGCTCACGGCAAAAAACTCTATAACCGGCTAAATCAGGCTCACTGTTCGGGGTCCATTCCAGCGAGATCTGGGTTGCTGCTGAAACATTGAGGTTAAATAAAAACAGGAAGTTTATCGTTAAAAGGATAAACCAAGAAAGAAAAGAATAGTTGAATTGATATTTACTTAAATTTCTAACCATAACAGACATCCCTTTCTCTTTGCATTGGATAACTTCTTAAAGAGAAAGGTGCCGTAATGGTTCAAGCAAAATGCCTAATATTTCGAATTAGAGGAGTTCTGAACTTATTTGGCAGCCCGGCTGTCATAGCTTTTAAGCATTAGACCCGTGGCTTTGCGTCCCCGCTTTTCAGAGGGTTTGCCCTTTCATCAAGTCGATTTATCCAATTTTGAATAAAAAAATAATTTCTGTACATTTTATTATGCAAAAATCATGCAAACTAGCGAACTGTTTCATTAAAATAAA
>JASFGF010000445.1:0-3029 GCA_050123915.1 Desulfobacterales bacterium
CACATTTTCATGAAAAGCCTCTAATTGATTCGATTTCCCCGAGCACCCATACATGACACCAACCACTATACAAATAAAAAGAAATGAACAAAAGCTTAACAAAGCAAAGTATGAACTTACACGATATCTATTTTCCTGCATAAAAATATAGCCTTTTAATTAATAGAATTTAGTGGTCAAAGCTAGCCGTTTTAAGATTTTCTATTGTGACTCGACATACTCTACAGTAGAGAAGTCAAAATCGTCTATTTCGCATCAGGTCTTATTTGCTGAAAACTATCTAAATCCTCTTCGACATACCTGACGATAGCCTCTAATAATATTTCCCTCGGGAATGCGTTTTTATCTATAAAACTCGAGCTGATGAGAGGGTGACTTCTGTTGAAGGGGACGGCGATGGCCCAATGGTCTGCGTTCAAGAAACCCAGCAGCACGCTGCCGGGAATCACCTGATCATAAAAGATTACCTGGCCATCGTTGCGGGAATCAACTTGACTCAACTTCCTGTAAGTAAACTTCAATATTGAAGAAATCTGATCTGTATCGGGATAGGTGATGATCGAGTAATAACGAATTGAATCAGGCAATGAGTGGCTGGCCAACCACCGTTTACGCACCCCTGGCTTGAGACTTTCGAGCGCGCCTTCATCACCCGGGTCACACTCGGCATCCGGAAAATATTTTAACAGATTCAGCATTGACTGAGTCACATCGTTGGCCAGCGGAGACCCTCCGACCGAACCGGCGACACTCACCACCGCTGCGACCTTTTGTTGCAAATCCGTAAAGCTGGTGACTGCCTCAAGGATGTCCGAGACGCCCTTTGAGTAACCCAAAAGCACCAGACGTTTGCTTTCCTCGGATTCGGGCATTGCCATAACGGCCTCTCGGATAAGACTTGCATTTCTAGCACTGCTGGAAAGGGCTTCGACGTCTATGCGGGTAATCTCGTGGCCAACCTGAGAGAGGTGAGTTGCAACTGTCTTTTGAGGACCAACGAAGTTTTTAACACATTCCCACCCGACCCCTAACACCACCGCAACCTTAATTGGGGATGTGCTGCAGCCCAGGTCCACTGGCCTGTCCGTTGGCGGTCCTTCTCCCTCTAACCTTACAAGCGCTTCTTCACAAGGTCGATAATCCGGCAACTCTTTTCCCCGTTTGTTTGTGATTGCACAATAGATCTCCCGGAAGCGGGCGCGGTCATCAATGACGCCGGCCATGGACGCAGGTACAAGGATCATCGGCGACGTATCTGCAGAATTCTGGATCAGTGGCTTCGGGGTGCAGCCAGACATCAGTAAGAATATTAGGAAGAAGATAATGATGAATATCTTTCGGTTGGTCTTCATGTTACCCTTCAACTGCAAGTTAACCTATTATCATGCTAAACGCGGCTCAAATGAGTTTCTGTGCGATATTTTTTAAATGATCCTATCATTAATATACACTTCTTTTTCTTGTACTTATTTATTGATACCAGATTTATGGTGCGGGATTCGACTGATTCATTGGTCGGCGATTTTTATGTTCACCGCTCCGGTGGAATCTCCCAATTTATCAGGTCGACTTCTTCAAAGTTTGTAAGTTCACTGGATATCCAAAGCACGGCCCGAAGTCCGTCGGTGAAATAAGGATCCCCAGTAAGGTTTTTTTTAGGGTTTGAAATAGGCGCAGGGCTGACCCCTTTCACATAAGCGATTTTTTCAAGTCCCTGGGCGTACAACAGGTCCTGAATGAAAAAATCCCTGGTTTCATCCACATCCGGATCGATTTTGTGAGTCGTGATGGTTTTCCATGTGAAGCGAACACCGATGTCACGGCTGATCTGTCCCACCCAGACGGGTTTATCTTCAAAACGCCAGGGCGAAAGCCACAGTCGCAGGTGGTTTCGTACATGAATCGATTTCCGGGTCCTCTGGAATGCGGCGTCCTGTATCCGGCCGAACATATAAAGCCCGCTGACCGGTGAGTAACGGTACCGACCGCCAAAGAGAAAAGATGCTATAGTCTTCAAGGCAGATCCGGCATATATGGTTTCGGTCTCATCCCAGCCAACACGAATTAATGTGTGAAGTACGTCTTTACCATCCCCGATGACAATAATATTCAGAGGATCCCCATGCGCGCTTCCATTTTTGTTTGTCGTGCAGCAGGCAAGGTTCTCCAGGGCCTTTCGCAATCCTTCTTCATCCAGTGAAACAATCTCATCTTCCGTATAAAGTGCTTCGAAGTCTACATTATGATGATCGACACGGAGACCGGGTACATTGATAAAAAAGGTAAATGTCCGTATCTGATGGTCCTCTCCCACCAGATGAATGCTGAAATCCTTGGTGCCCTCGTCCACAGGGGCAAAAACAAAACCTGCCTTCTTGCTGTCCGGTGCAATGTATATCACCTGTTTCACCTGATAAAACCGCTGATTCATTAAATCATTATACGGTGTAATATAGGGAAAATGATTTTTAAAGGCGGCTTCTATGGGGCTGAAATAATCCGGGTCAAGCCCCATAGGTAAAAAAAAGACCGCTTTTTCATTATTGTTTTCGATTTCCAGCCAAATAGGCTGAACACCTGTCCTGTATATGTGAACACCGAAAATTTTTCTGCTCTCTTCGGCACTGGGTACTGCAGCCGTAATTCGAACATTCCCTTCGTATTTTGTCTGAGACCGTTCCTTAAAGGGGACTTCGTCTATGGCAAACGGTTTGTATGACGCACATCCGGTAAGGATTAACATACAGATGCCCGCGATAAAAAATCTTTGTACGCTTGAGATGATGCGCTTATGATTTTTTCTTGACTTAAAAACCATGGTTCTAATTGTCTTTTGTCCCCTTTATCAGCTGCTCCCATTTCAGATTTTCAGCATCTGAAAAAGAAACGGGTCTGCTTGACACCCAGAGAACAAGCCGGTAACCGTCCGTAAAGTAGGAATCGTTATTGAAGGTCTTGCGCGGTTCATATATGGATGCGGCGCCGACCCCTTTCACATGTGCGAACTTCATCAGTCCCTGGACGTACCA
>JASFGF010000446.1:0-3026 GCA_050123915.1 Desulfobacterales bacterium
CCGAGGCGTGTCATAAAATAGTTTTAAGGAAATTTAGATGGAACAAGTTGTAAAATTAAAAGCTGATCCCACATCTGTTAGTGAAATAATGACCGTCATCGGTGTGGTCACTATCCTAGTGGTAATGATAATTCCATTACCTTCGATACTTTTGGACTTCCTACTGGCATTGAACATCACCGTTGCCATAACGATTCTTTTGATCGCTTTGTATACGCTAAAGCCTCTGGACTTTTTCATATTCCCCCCGTTACTTCTTGTGACGACTCTTTTCAGACTGTCTCTCAATGTTGCATCGACAAGATTGATACTTTTACATGGCAATGAGGGAGCCCTGGCCGCTGGAAGAGTTATCAAGT
This sequence comes from Desulfobacterales bacterium, assembly GCA_050123915.1. Classification (GTDB taxonomy): domain Bacteria; phylum Desulfobacterota; class Desulfobacteria; order Desulfobacterales; family UBA11574; genus UBA11574. Next base: position 360 of record JASFGF010000446.1, read on the forward strand.
CGTTTGGCAGTTTTGTGGTCGGTGGAAATTATGTTGTCGGTGTGATTGTGTTCACTATTCTGGTTATCGTTAATTTTGTTGTAATTACAAAGGGTGCCACCAGGATCGCTGAGGTTGCCGCTCGGTTTACGTTAGATGGCATGCCTGGTAAACAGATGAGTATCGATGCGGATCTTAACGCCGGTCTCATCGACGAAGATGAGGCAAAAGAACGCCGAAAAACCATCACAAGAGAGGCCGAATTTCATGGATCTATGGATGGTGCAGCCAAATTTGTAAGAGGAGATGCTATCGCCGGGATTATAATTACCATTATTAATATAATCGGTGGATTTATCATCGGCGTTCTTCAGCAAAAGATGTCCATTATTGGCGCCGCTCAGAACTATACCCTGTTAACTGTAGGTGATGGTTTGGTGTCACAGATCCCGGCACTCATCATATCCACGGCAGCAGGAATTGTCGTTAGTAGGGCAGCCTCAGAGGGGACCATGGGTAAGGATTTTGGAAAACTATTTTCTAGTTATCCAAAGGCAATTTATCTTTCAGCATTAACGATCTTTCTTTTTGGTCTCATCCCGGGTTTGCCGCATATCCCCTTTATGATGCTTTCAGTAATCATTGGGATAAGCGTTTTTGTGTTTGAAAAGAAAAAAGAACAATTAAAAGTTGAAAAAGTCGATGTAAAAAAGAAGGAAGCAATCGATGAAGGGCCGGAACCCGTGGAACATCTGCTGACGATTGATCCTCTCGAGCTGGAAGTAGGATATGGTCTCATTTCTTTGGTAGATAGAGAGCAAGGAGGAAAGTTTCTTGATAGGGTTCGATCAATAAGACGTCAGTTTGCTGTCGAAATGGGAATGGTTATTCCGCCGATTCATATCAGAGATAATCTGCAACTGAATTCATCCGAATATCAGATTCTCCTCAAGGGTGTAAAGATTGCAGGCGCTGAATTAATGGTGAACCACTATCTGGCGATGGATCCGGGAGATGCTACAAGAAAAATTGAAGGAATAGAAACAAAGGAACCGGCATTTAACATCCCCGCATGCTGGATACCGGAAGCAAGAAAAGAGGAGGCCAAACTCTCGGGTTATACCGTAGTTGATGATGCAACGATCATGGCCACCCATCTAACAGAAGTCCTCCGAAAACATGCTTCAGAACTGTTAGGCAGGCAAGAAGTTCAAAATTTGCTCGATAATCTCAGCAAAACGTATCCAAAGGCGGTTGAAGAGCTTGTACCGAATCTTCTTTCCTTAGGAGCTGTTCAAAAAGTGTTGCAAAATCTCCTGGAAGAACGGATATCTATCAGGGACCTGTTGACTATCGTTGAAACACTTGCCGACTATGCACCTTTGACAAAGGATCCTGATGTGTTAACCGAATATGTGAGAAACAAAATGTCCAGATCTTTTATCAGTCCGCATATCGGAGAAGATGGTTATTTAAAACTGATAACAATGTCTCAAAATGTTGAGGATCTTCTTCTTAAAGGGATACAAAAAACAGAACACGGTTCATATCTCTCCGTTGATCCAAACATTGCAGATTCTATAATTTCTTCAATCAAAAATGAAGCGGAAAAGGCGATGTCTAAGAATATTCAGCCGATTCTTTTAACGACACCCTTAATAAGAAGACACCTGAGAAAGATGATAGAATACTTTGTACCTTCATTAATGGTATTGTCTCAAAGTGAGTTGTTGAGTGATATTGGCTTTAAAGCTATTGGAAAGGTAAAATTAAACCATGCAGGTTAAGAAATATCGAGCGAGAACAATCAAAGAAGCGACTACTAAGGTTAAAAACGTACTGGGACCGGATGCAATGATTCTTTCCACAAAAAAAATATCAAACGTCGGTGAAAATGATATTTTTGAAATAACCGCTCTGACCGGAGCAACGAATATTTCAGGTGAGAGCCCGAATATGCTCGGAGAAGTTAAACAAGAACTAATGAGTATAAAAGAGATGCTTTATCTTTTGAACAATTCGGATGTTTTTATTGAAAAAATGATAACGTTTCCCGGAGTCTTAAGTCTTTATACAAAAATGATAAAAAATGGTGTTAATGATCGTCATGTAAGGCAATTATTTGAAAGGACCGGAGCATTTAATGGACATCCCGTTAATAATATGAAAAGTATAAAAGATCGAGCTCTTAAAGAGATCATGAAAGTTGTAGATGTTAAAAATCCTTTCGATATAAAAGAAAATAAGCAAATTATAGCAGCCTTTATCGGGACGACGGGTGTTGGTAAAACAACGACCATCGCAAAGCTTGCTGCCAGGCTTATGCTTGAAAAGACAAAGAAAGTCGGCTTGATCTCATTAGACGCCTATCGAATAGGGGCTATGGAACAACTGAAAACATATGCAAATATATTAGGGGTGCCCTGTTTCCAGGCATTCAAGACAAAGGATCTGATTTTTGCACTTCGAAGAATGGAAGGAAAAGATGTTGTCCTTATCGACACTGCAGGCCAAAGTCAATATGATAGATCCAGGTTGGATGAACTCAGGAGATTGATCCCAGGTGATTTGAATATCAGCACTCATCTTTTATTGAGCATTGCAACTGTCGAATCTGAGATGCATAGAGCTGCCGATAATTTCAGATGTTTAAATTATGAGAGCTACATATTTACAAAAAGAGACGAA
>JASFGF010000447.1:0-3022 GCA_050123915.1 Desulfobacterales bacterium
CCTCCCTTAAAAAGTATTGAATGAGCTGATGTGATTTATTACAGATTTCTTGCCATAAACGCAGGTCTGAGCGTTTAAATTTTCATTACAGATATCCTATTTCTTACAAAACTTATAATACACAGGAAGGAATTACGAACCAAATAAGGATTTAATAGCGCCTATCATTTTAAGTTTTTTACTTTCCCAATTTTCACACGAATCATCAGGTTTTACAGAAGGATTATCGTTATAAAAATGGCAGTAGGGAAATTTTCTTACAGATTTAGATTCATCAAGAATTTTACTAATAGTGGGATCAGATATATAATACCAACAATTTTGACATATCTTGCTTTCCACAGCCCATTACCTGTTTTCTTGTTGAGTATGCAATTAAAATTAAGGAGGCGTTGTTGACTACATGTATCTTGCCAATCTCTCAAGCATTCACAACAACAATTTATATACAGTAACTATGATGCAAATTAGGATGTCCAATGTAAATTAGCGGTATATGAGAGTAACTGTCAACCACATAATTTACAGGAGGCATCAATGAAAAGTTTCAATAATCAAATCAAGGGTGAAAACCTATTTGTTGGTATCGATCTACATAAGCACAGATGGCATATTACCATCAGAACTGCTGACGTTGAGATTTTCAGCAACAGCATTGTCGGAAGATGGGATAACCTGCGGAGGATATTAGATCGATATAAAGGTTGCCGAATACATGCTGTATATGAAGCGGGATGTTTTGGATTTTGGCTATTTGATCGTTTAAACAATTATGGTGCTTGCTGTATCGTAACACCGCCGAGTCTGATTCCCCAAGAGCATGGGAATCGAGTAACAACCGATCGGCGCGATAGCCGCAAGCTGGCCAGACTTTTAGCCAAAGAACTACTAAAGTGCGTATGGGTTCCCAGTGAAGAAGAACGCTTCCATCGCCAGGTAATCCGCCGACGCCATCAGTTGGTGGGCGATCGGGTGCGAACACAAAACCGCATTAAATCTGAGCTTTATTTTTATGGTATTGATTTACCAGCAGTGCGGGGTAAATGGAGCCAAGTGTATTTTACAAATTTACAGCGGATTAAATTCAAAAATAACTGGATGCAACAAAGCTTCAACCAATTGTTAGAACAATATGAATTTTTATGCGCTCAAATAGCTAAGCAGACCCAGTTACTAAAGCAGTTATCCCGATTACCATTATACCGCGATCGCGTAAGGATTTTATGCTCCGTTCCGGGCATTGGCATCTATACGGCCATGGAGATATTGTTAGAACTTCAAGATATTTCTCGTTTCCGACGAGCTGAACAGTTGGCTGCGTATGTGAGATTGACTCCATCACAATATTCAAGTGCGGATAAAATCAGAATGGGGCGTATCACCGGTATGGGTAAAAACACTTTGCGCTCGGCATTAGTGGAATCTTGCTGGCATTTGATAAGAAAAGATAAAGCCATGCGGAGAAAATACGAACAAATCAAGGCAAGAGCAGGGGGTAAGCGCGCTATCGTGGCTGTATCTCGCAAGTTAATACTTTGTATTAGAAGGCTTCTTTTAGAAAATCGACCATATGTATATAAGCCTGTTTGTTGAGGAATTCAGAGTCTTGCAAAATAAAAAATCGGGACATGGCGTTGTGATATCAGTGCGCATAAATTAAAATGGCCACGTTTTACAGTTTGTCAGTCCCTATAGAATACCTCGAATTAATTGCTTGCGGTCCCTTGAATAATGGGAGCCACGAATAGGAGATTGGCCGGATTCTTATACCACCACTAATTTAATTGACTTTGCACATAGGAGATATCATAAACACAAAACCCCACCTCGATGAGAAATGGGGTCTTGATAAAAGGAGTCTCTTCTACAGTGATGAATGATCTTTCGGTAAGTAAGGCAAAACTTCAAGGCACCCGAACAACGGCCAAGCGGAAAGTTTCCACCACTTGTCGCACTTTAGGCAGTGTAATACAAGAATATGAGTTCCTGATCCATCGGGTCTTCTCCCTTCAAACATCAGGTGCCTGTGAGGTTTAATCACAGTATCTATATAAGGCAGGGGATCGACAGCACCACTCCAGTAGTTCCATTCCTTTATACGGCTTTTTAATTGATGGCAATCTTGACAAATTTTCATGATCATACCCCTAAAATTTTGATGCCTTTAGTTTAAACTGCAGTAGTAAAGGATAGTTAATGTCCAACTTAAATATTTGCGACATTAAAATACCCTTCGCAATTTTCAGCAATCTCTATTTCTTTGCCGTTGGTTATTTTTATTCTTTCTTCAGAATTTTTTCTTTCAATATTGTCTGATTTCAAGAATAGGCAATAACCTGTATGCTTCAAGGATGGATCAGGATTGTTGACAAAGAAACCACACTTATTGCAACTTCGAGCCATAGCGTCTCCTGCTTCGTTAAATCCAATTTTTGTTTGTCTTCCCATCACCTCGAATATAGGAACTTAACAACGGGCATCAATTTCAACATTTTACTTTCCCAATTTTCGCATGTGTCATCTGGTTTTACTGATTGAAGATCCTTATTAAAATCGCAACATGGAGAACATCCAAGCGATACAGGGTCTTCGAGAAGCCTATTGTTGACCGGAGCAGGAATGTAATTCCAGCAGTTTTGACAAATCTTATTTTCCACAATACTTTTCCTTCCATCTAAAAATCGAATGGTTCATGGACAGGTTCGATCTGCACATATTAACGAATTTCTATCCGGGGAATTAGAGTATTATGTTTTGTAAAAAAATCGAGGTCGTTTAACTTAAGCTTTGAGGATTATCAGGAGGGTCACGGGTAAAAAATATAAAGCTTGAAATATGTGGTTTGAATAATTTTTTAGCTATTATAAGTGTAGAAATAAATCGGAAAGTTAAAAGGGATTGGCACATTTTAAAAGTTGAAAAGTCTAAATTATCATCAACAGTATCAAAAATTAGAGACTTATCTTGAAAGATCCTATTTTCAAGATGATGATAATTTACAGAAAGAATAGAAACAAGAAAG
>JASFGF010000448.1:0-3015 GCA_050123915.1 Desulfobacterales bacterium
ACGTTGAAACGATCTGAGTTGGCAAGATGCAATATGGCGGATATTTCTCCGGCATCCCTTGGGAACAGGACAGCACTGGGGAGATAACTGCGAGCTGTTGCATCGTATGCATAGCAGATTAGATCCTCTTTTTTCCGAGTGCAATGCTGTTTTCCAACGATGCTTTCTAATTTTTTGAACGTCTTATCAGTTATTGTCATTTGCTGCCTTCAAATTGAAAAATGATTGTGGGCTCAATGTAATTCCAAGAATACACCTCATGTATTTAAAGATTTGTAATCGTATCAAATTTATTGAGTAAATCAAGATATGATTCTGGGTGGGGAATACAAATTTAATATTTACCGGATTCGAGCTTTTGACAGAGAAGTTCCACCTGTTTTTGAATCGGGCCATTTTCTTTTAATATCTGTTCAACCGTGTTGATGGAATGAAGAGCAGTGGCATGGTACCTGTTGAAACTTTTCCCAATTGCCTGGAGGGGGGCATCGGTATATCTTCGCGATAGATATATTGCGATCTGTCGCGGCCGAACAATGGATTGTTTGCGAGAACTTGAAATAATTTCTTTGACGGAAATAGAATAATATTTGCAAACGAGCTTTTTGATAGCGTCTATGGTAATATCCTTTCTACTGCGTACGATGTTCTTAACAACACTTTCAGCCAGTTTAAGGTCGACAGGCATTCCTAACAAAGATGACTTTGCGGTAACCCCGATAAGGCCACTTTCGAGTTGCCTCACATCCTCTGTGAGTTCACCGGCCAGGTAATGGATGACGTCTTCGGGTATGTGGCATCTGTTAAGATTCGCTTTTTTCTTCAGTATCCTGACTCTCGTCCTGAATTCGGGTGGCTCGATGTTTGAAATAAGTGAACATGACAGTCGTGACCTCAATTTATCATTGAGTTTCGGAATATCCGCCGGCAGATAACAACTTGAGAAAATTATTTTCTTGTTGGATTCAAACAACGTATCAAGCGTTAATGCAAGCTCGATCTGGGTTCTTTCTTTGCCGCTTAGGTGATGAACATCCTCGAGGAGCAAAACGTCACATTGATTTCTATATTTTCCTTTAAAAGAATTGATTGAATCATTGCGATACGCATGCACCATTTCATTGCTAAAATCCTCGGCAGTCGTATAATATACACGATCCGTAGGATGTTCGGACAGGATGTAATTCCCGACGGCCTGTGAAAGATGGCTTTTTCCCATTCCGGTCCCTGATAATAAAAACAGCGTATTCTGGAAACCATTTTTTCTCGAAGCCAAAGAAAGGGATGCTGAGTAAGCAAAGTCATTACTACCACCAACCACAAAATGATCAAAGGTAAAATCCTTTCGTAAAAACCTACCGGTATGCGGACGTAAATTCATATTGGGTAATGGAAGCTGAACATCATCCTTTGCTTTATTTCTTGGAAGGGCTTTTGTTGCCGAAACTTCGAATAAACATCGACAAGATCTTCCTGCAACCCTGCTGAGTTCAGTCGCTATCAAATCTCCATAATGATCCATGACCCGTTTTTTTGAAAAAAAGTTGTGAGAGGCGAGAGTAATACAGTCATTATCGAACTTTGATAGTCTCAGCGGCTCAATCCACATCCTGAAACAGTGACTGGGAACACGTAATTTAATAGCAGCTTTTGCCTCTTTCCAGATTGCCTTCATACGTATTAAAATCTCAAATAGGTAATTAGAACTGACTTGTTATTTCAGATAAAACTATTGATAAAATACCGATATCAATCTTTTTGGGAGTGTTATCTCAGATTAAAAGAAGTCACTGTGTAAGTTATGGCTGACTGTAAAGCATCATCTATTCGATGTCAATCCCGATAGATCCAGTTTAGCATCTATTTGTCAACAAGTTATTAACAACACATATATCATTGTATTTAATGACATATTTCTTGTCAAAAATTTAAATCCTTTTAAATACAAACTTTTTTAAATGACATTTTTCCATAAGCATTTTAAGCATATCCATGGTTATCAACAGAATATCTACAATAATGTTTTTTGACAATATCTTCATATTTCTTTCATTTTCTCCTATTTTTATAATTTTTTCGACACCCTTTTTATATAAAAATAAGTTACTGAAAAAACGGTAACCATAATTTTTTGAAATTTATTTGAAAAATACTTATATTCTCTATAGTATAATTAATCTTTTTTCATAGGATCGTTTAATAACTATTTGAGGGGTAGGCAAGATGTCTGACAATCGCCCGATTATTGGGATTACTATGGGAGACCCTGTTGGGATCGGTCCGGAAATTATTCTCCTATCACTTTCCAAACCTTCAATCTATAATGTTTGCAGACCACTTGTGATTGGAGATATCCAAATTTTGGACGCTGTAAAAAAATGTGTCCGAAGCAAACTTCACATTAAGTCTGTCAAAGATCCTGAGGAGGGCATATATAAATTTGGATCTATCGACTTGCTTAATCTTTCAGAAATCGTTCCGGATAAAGTGTCATGGGGCAACCCCACGGTTGAAACAGGGAGGGCTATGATACGCTATATCAAAGCTGCCGCTGATTTGGCAACCAAAGGGCAAATCGCAGCGATGGTTACCTGTCCCATAAACAAAGCAGCAATTCAGATTGCCGGATGTCACTATAACGGACACACCGAACTCTTGGCTGAACGAACCAGATCTAAATTTTTTGCAATGATGCTTGCCGGGAGCAGGCTTCGTGTCGTCCTTGTAACCATCCATGTTCCATTTAAAGAAGTTCCCTCATTACTTTCGGAAGAAAAAGTATTGTTGACGATAAAATTAACCTGCCAAACGCTTCAAAAACGGTTTGGTTTAAAAACACCCCGTATTGCCGTGGCTGGGCTGAATCCTCATGCCGGCGAAGGTGGAATGTTTGGAAACGAGGAAAAAACGATTATCACACCGGCAATTCATGATGCCAGAAACCAAGGGTTTCATGTTACCGGAGCATTACCGCCTGATACTGTATTTTATCAAACAGCAAATGGGCGTTATGAT
>JASFGF010000449.1:0-3004 GCA_050123915.1 Desulfobacterales bacterium
AGGGATTATTACAAAAAATTCGAGGCATTCCCCATACTCCGTGCTGTGTGTAAGAATGTCAAGCAAACAAAAGATTGCCATTATCAGCAATTCCCGGACCCGATTGTGGCATGGAGAATCGCTGGACTGCCTAAGCCCACACCCGAAGTGCTGGCGAAAATCAAGCACGATGTTTGATGGTGCTAAGGCAAAATGAACCTTGACATTTCGGCGTGACTCAATATTTCTGGATTTGTGACATATTTGAAGTTGCATAAGAAACAGGGTAATAAATCCTAAATATTGAGTCACGGCAAAAATGGTGTCGCCGATAAATCCAACTGAAGCGGATAAGCGTATCGCTTTTTTCGAAAACACATGGCGATGGTCCCTCACTGCTTCCATCAAGTGATTGATGGGTTCAATTCGCTCGATTTTTTTTAATTCCCCCCTTAATCCCTTTTTAGAAAACTGCCGGCAGTTCCTCTTGTTATTATGACTATATAAAAAACCACCTAATTTTTAAGTAATATATTACATAATCCTCACCATGGTCCCTCAACTTTATTCATTCCTGTTATCAACAAATTGTTTGTATCTATATGAACTTACTACAATTTATTTATTAATTTATTAAACAGAATGCTTTTGCACGATATTTGCATTTACAGTAGTCCAAATTCTTTACATAACGATAACAGACAGTTATAATTTTAATATATCGAAAAACCCGGCTCCAGATCCCGCAGCCCTGTTTCCGTTAGATTTCTGTGAATTTGGCATTGTGGCTGTTGGGAGAAAAAAGCAAAAATACTTATCATGTACAGAAAAATATTACTCGATAATGGTGGCAGGCGATCAAGGACTGACCGTCGTAGATTTTCTTATTCTTTACATATTCCTGAACGGAGATCCTGTATAGATCGCAGAAAGGGTTTAGATAGACGCAGTCAACAGAGGGAACAAATAAAACATATTAAAGAAAACAAAGAGTGGAAGCAGGCTTTTTGAAAAAGCTCTCCGCCTTTGGCGCTACAGCCTTGTTTACGACGACGCCAAAAAAGCGTGGCAGGCCGGGACAATATTTTAAGCTAAAATCATCATCCGGATGCGAAACTTGAATTAAAACATGATTTTTTCGGGTGGGCGCCGCTCGGGGACATATTCATGCGGAATTTTATTCTGATTCCAATCTGTTGAAACATAAAGGTTGCAATAGCAGCTCCCGTATTCTTCAACATCCGGTTTCCGATAAACGCATGGGCAGATAATGTCCCGGTCATTTTCTTTACTCCCGGCAGCAAGTCTGCAAGGGCAGGCCATATAGCCATAGCGGTCTTTATTTATAATCAGCGCCTCCAGAAGTTCAAATACCCGTTTTTTGTCAATGTTAAAATAGTATCCCTTTGGTTCCTGATTTTTTTTTAACATTTCATAAAGTTTTTCGACTTCCATTACAAACCCAACGCCTCCTTGATTTCTTCTTCTTTAAACCCTACAATGACCTTATCTCCTATGATGATGGTCGGAAAAGAGCATTTCGGGTTGAATTTTTTAACGTCTTCCAGTATGGCTTTGCGTTCATCTCCTTCTAAAAGATCAACATCAACGAATTCATACAAAACAGTGCAGTCACTTAAAAGTTTCTTGGTCGATTTACAGTGACTGCAAGTGCTCAAAGAATATACCTTAATTGGTTTTTCAGACATGTTGGCTTCCTTTTTAGCTTTGGTTTTTCGTAACACTTTAGCCTTTTGAAAACATTTCCGCTTCAGGCATTCTTTATCTCATATCCAATAAAATTTTACAACCATCGCTTCAAAAGTTTTTCGCTATTCGGGTGAAGCCAAGGCTTAACACCTTTTTTGTCACATCAGCAAGTTCTTGACGGCTTCGGGATCCGTCACCGGCGGTTTGCATGTCTTGTCTGTACAAACATAAGCGGTTGTTTTGTTGTCGATCTTTTTAACCGATGCGATAAATGGCAGATATTTGACCAGCCTGTTTTGGGTTGTGTCATTATCCACCAGCATCACAATTTTCCCGGGATAATACACTGAATTTACGGTTTTCAGCATGGATCGAGTTTCCGCAGTATTCCGTTCTCCGGCAATTATCACTTCAACCGGTTGGATCAATGACGTGATCAGAGCAACCAGAAGTTCCGGTGCCGAATCCGGCTGAGAATGAATTCTTGCTAAAATACTTTTCAACGTTTTCTCTACTACGATCGGATATTCCTTTGAGTCGGCAAACCTTGCAAGGCGCAATGCGTTTGACACCGCCACCGATCCTGCAGAAGGTATGACACTGTCCGTATCCTCCTTTATCCGCAGATTGATTTTGTTATCATGCCCCTTCCGGGTCATAAAAAAACCACCGTTTTCTGCATCGTAAAACAGCTCTATCTGCTCGTCCATCAGTGTAAGAGCCCATTCGATCCAGCCCGGATCAAAATCGGCTTCATAAAGGTCTATCAAACCCTGGATTAGAAAAGCATAATCATCGGCCATACCGGCGATTTTTCTTTCCCCTTGACGCCACCTTTTAAACACTGTGCCGGTCTTGTCATCATAAAGGTTTTTTCTTAAAAATATTGCTGCATTTCTTGCTGCTTCAAGGTATCTCTTTTCTCCCAACACCTGGTAAGATCTGGAAAGAGCGGATATCATCAGTCCGTTCCAAGAGGTCAAAACTTTATCATCAAGATGCGGCCGATGTCTTTTTGAACGTACTGCCAAAAGTTTTAGTTTTGATTGAATAAGGGAGGTTTCGATGTCTTCTTTCGACACATCGAACTTTTCAGCAACTTCTTCAATGGAATGGGCATTGAATAGAATATTTTTTCCTTTAAATTCATTAAAAGGATCAAACCCGGCATTTCCTTCGGGTTTTACGCCATAGCGAAATGAAAATATTTTTCCAGGACCGTCACCCAGCAAATCGTTAATCTCTTTTTGTTCCCACACATAGAATGCGCCTTCAGCTTTTTTTTTGTCTGTATCCTCTATATTCTTTTCGGAAG
>JASFGF010000450.1:0-3002 GCA_050123915.1 Desulfobacterales bacterium
CGATTTGACAGCAAAATCGCCGGAAGGTTGTGGCTGGATGATTTTAGGTTGGAGAAAGGTCAGTCAATGGCAAACTAAAAAAAGATTAGACAACAGGTACTTAATTTAGTATTCAGAAGGAATAGAGCCCTTTACTAAGCTGAGCGTTTCAAATTTTTGAAATGGTTAATTAAAAAATATTTTTAATATATTCTGACATTTTGAATTTCGATAATTTGAAACCCTGTGGGATTTCCAATTGCACCGCACCTACAGCGTCAGATGCTGCCCCGCATAAGCGGTTATAGCGAACCAACATCTTCCTTATATCTGCGGCAAACTTGAAAATCGCTCAACTTAGTTATCAATTTCCAAAAGACTCGAATAAACCATGTCTGATGAACTAACTGAATTTACGAGAGTCACAGAAAAGCATAACGGCAGGACAGGTAATTCGTATCTCCCCTCTGCCGAACTCCGTCAAGATTTTTCTGATTGGGATACGGAAGAAGTCCATCTGCGTGACTACCTGGATGTCATTTTCCGTCGCAGGTGGCTGATTGTCAGTTTCTTGATGTTGACGTTTGTTTCCACACTGATCTTAACCCTTGCTTCCCCTAAAATTTACAAGGCATCATCATCCATAGAAGTATCGCCGCAGGATCAGAAGGTGACCAAGTTTGAAGAGGTGGTTGCCTCAGAGGTCAGGGTTCAAGAGTTTTATCAAACCCAGGTGGATTTACTTCAAAACAATGAACTTGCCCGGCGCGTCATTGAAACACTAGAGCTGGCCGAGAATCCGGTGGTCAGAGAAACATTGGAAGGAAGCGACAATTCCGGACTGGTTGCAAGAATCAAGACGTGGCTTAAAACCATCATCAGTTCTGAGAGAGAAAAAGAGAATTTAGCGGAAATATCACAAGAGGCCGTTAAGCAGCAACACCTGCTGAAATTTATTGAAGAAAACCTTGAGGTTTCTCCGAAAAGAAATTCCATGCTCATCGGCGTCTCTTTCACATCTCCGGACCGCCGCCTTTCACAAAACGTGGCCAATGCCTTTGTAGAAGAATTTGTTCGCTGGAATATGGAGAAAAAACTCGATGCTTCCCAACTGGCCCGTGACTTTTTGATGAAGCAAATCGACCGGGCAAAAATCAACCTTGAAAAGGCTGAAGAGGATTTGAACCGATTTGGCAAACAGGCAGGGATTGTTTCGCTGGACGCCAAGCTGAACAGTGTCTATCGTCAACTTGAGGAGCTGAACTCAGCCTTGGCTGTGGCGGAAACCGACTTGATCGGCAAAGAATCTGTCTATAAGCAGGCGATGTTAGACGGTCCCTCTAACTTACCGCAGGTCATGGGCAATGAAGGGATTGCCGCTTTAAAGGCCGAGTATGCCCGGCTCCAATCCGAATATGACGACCTGGCGGTGACCTTCCACGATGAATACCCGGCCGTTAAAGCATTAAAGACAAAAATGAACAGCATCGGCAACCGCATCAAAATGGAAGAGCAAAGGGTTTTTCTGTCCATTGAAAACGAATATCAGGCAGCCCTGAAAAAAATGGAAACCATGAAGAACCGGGTTGAACAACAGAAAAAGACGGCCATCGATCTAAACGAGCGCGCAACCCAGTTCAAAATTATGGCCCGTGAAGTCGAAACCAACAAGGGAATCTACCAGAGTCTGTTAGAGCGAACCAAAGAGATCGAATCCATGGTGGGGGTGTCTTCCAGCAACATTCATATTGTGAATAAGGCCATGTTGCCCATCAAGCCCTTTAAACCCAAAGTCAAACTGAATTTGCTTCTGGCCATTGTCGTGGGTCTGATGGGCGGGGTTGGGATCGCTTTTTTTCTGGAATATTATACAGATACCATTACCAATCCCGATGAGATTTCCGATCGATTCCGTATCCCGATTCTTGGGGTGGCACCTTTAACCAAAACCGACGAATATCCGGTTGAACAAACGTTTATCAGCGACCCCCGGTCCCCTCTCTCCGAGGCCATTCGAAGCACCAAGATGTCCATCCAACTGGCGGGGACGTCAGACCAGGCCAAAAGCTTTCTATTAACCAGCATCAAACCGTCTGAAGGTAAAACCACCATGGCGGCCAACCTGGCCCTGGCTTTTGCCGGCGCGGGTGAGAAAGTGATTCTCATAGATGCGGACATGCGCAAACCAAAACTCCATAAATTTTTTCAGAACAAAGATGATTCATTCAGTCCGGGTCTGTCCAGATTTTTATCCGGTGTCAGCAGCAAAGGACTGGTTTATAAAAATGGTATTTGCAACTTGTGGTTTATTCCGGCAGGGCCTGCGCCGCCCAATCCTGTGGAACTCCTGGCCTCGGTCCGTTTTTCTCAGCTGATAGAAACCCTGACCCGGCGTTTTGATCGGGTGATTGTTGACGGGCCGCCTTATTTAGGATTTGCTGATTCTCTAGTGATTTCAAGACATGTAGGAGGTGTGGTGCTGGTCAGCAGTATGGGTGAAACCACCCGGGATGCCATACGTCATTTTAAAAAGAGTATCCTGAACTCCCAGGGCAAAATACTGGGATGCGTCATCAACAAGATTGATGTCAGCAGGCGGTTTGGATATCAGCCCTACTATCGCTATTACAGTTATTACCAATATTACGGCGAGATAGAAGACCAAGGTTTAAAAAAAGAAAGACAGAAACCTGCCAGAATTACAGAAAAATAAACGTTCAAGTTTTACAGTTATACGCCCGAATATTATTATAGAATCTTGAGTTTACAGGCGGAAAAAACGATTAATGGAAGGATGGAATGTTGGAATACTGGAATATTGGGAATAAAAGCACAAATATACTATTCAAATTGTCAAAAAATCCTTCAAGCCCATCGTTCCATAACTCCATTATTCCATTATTCCAATTGGGGCGAAGCCCCTGGGTTCAAGGCTAAGCATGTATCTCTCTTACTACAATTTGAAAACAAAACCCTTTCAAATGAGTACGGATCCTGAGTTTCTCTGGTTGGGTGAAAAACAC